>NZ_JBQHTS010000011.1:0-81971 GCF_052065595.1 Collinsella sp. HCP28S3_E12 | reverse complement strand
CAAACGATGCGGATATGGTCACTTTGGATTTGAAAGGCTGATAGGGCCTCGGCGGTTGTTGTGCCGGAAAGCGTGTCCCGGTTTGGAGGCGGATTGTGGGATGTAGCTTCCGCTTGGGGCTTGTTTGGGAAACTGTGGGACGGAATTTTGCTTTATTGTGGGTCGCACTTTCCGCAACGTGCCTCAACCGGAAAGCGTGTCCCAGAATTTGTGCTCGAAACGGGATGGAGTTTCCGCTGTCCTTCTGCTAGTAAAAAAGGCCTCCCGAGCTGTTGCTCAGGAGGCCTTTTTTACATGCAATCGGCGCGTTAGTTGTTCGCGGTCAGACGCTCGACGTCGTGGGCGATCATGTATTCCTCGTCGGTGGGGATGACCATGACGGTGACGGCGGAACCGGCGGCGCTGATGACCTGCGGGCCGTTGCCCACGGCCTCGCGGTTCTTGTTGTTGTCGATGCGTACGCCCAGCCACTCAAAGCAGTCGCAGAAGGCCTTGCGGATCGACCAGTCGTTCTCGCCGATGCCGGCGGTAAAGGTGATGGTGTCCACGCCCGCCATGGATGCGATCATGGAACCGGCCTGCTGCATGGCCTTGTAGGCGAACATGTCGAAGGCGAGCAGGCAGCGCTCATCGCCCTCGGAGGCGCGCGTGCGGATGTCGCGGGCGTCGTTGGAGATACCCGAGATGGCAAGCAGACCAGACTGCTTGTTCATCATGTCATCGACTTCCTGATAGCTGTAGCCGCCCTCGCGCTGGAGGTAGCACACGGTGGCCGGGTCAATGGAACCACAACGGGTGCCCATCATCAGGCCATCGAGCGGTGTGAGGCCCATCGTGGTGTCGCGGCACACGCCGTCCTCGATGGCGGCGAGCGAAGCGCCGTTGCCCAGATGGCACGAAAGCAGACGGTGACAGCGCGAGCCCAGGATCTCCTTGGCCATCATCCACTCGTAGCGGTGGCTCGTACCGTGTGCGCCGTACTTGCGCACGTGGTACTTGTCGCACACGTCCTTGGGCAGCGCGTAGGTGTAGGCGACCTCGGGCATAGTCATGTGGAACGAGGTGTCGAAGACGGCCACGTTGGGCAGCTCCGGATACTTCTCGCGGCAATATTCGATTGCCGCGGCCTCGCCGTAATTGTGCAGCGGGGCGAGCGGTGCCACCTCAAGGATCTTAGCCATGACCTCGTCGTCGACGACCGCGGAATCATCGAAGTGCCAGCCGCCCTGAACGATACGATGCCCAATGCCATCAATCGTAAAGTCGGTCTTCTCAAGCTCCTCGAGCACACGAGCGATAGCAGAGCGATGATCGGGGAAAGGGACCTCCTCGGTCTGCTTGGCGCCACCGTTCTCGGAGTGGCCAAAGACGCCCATGTCCGATCCGATACGCTCGCAGTTGCCCTTGGCGAAAACCTTGCGGGTATCGGTATCCAAAAGCTGATATTTAAGGCTTGAGCTGCCGGCGTTGACAACAAGTACGTTCATGAGACTCCTTTGCAGTGCAATACGGTCGACGCAGACCCCTTAAGGCGGCCGCATGTTAATAAGAAGTTATCATATCTTGATAAATAGCTATCAGCATATCGCCCAACGAGCGCAAAAGAGGGGCCGAACGGCGCTCGATCGCCCAGCCCCTCCCCTCTTGCAATTACTTGCCGTTGACGATGCGCTCAACGTCGGAAGCAATCATGAACTCCTCGTCCGTGGGGATGACGAAGATCTTGACCTTGGAATCCTTGGCGGACAGGCACCAGGCGCCGTCGCCACGCAGGGCGTTGCGGGCATGATCCATCTTAACGCCCATAAAGGCCAGACGATCGGCCACGCCGGCGCGAACGGCCGGAGCGTGCTCGCCGATGCCGGCGGTAAAGACCAGGGTGTCCATACCGCACATGGAAGTGGCCATCTCGGCAGCCTTGGCGGCAATCTTGTAGACGAACATATCGAAGGCGAGCTGAGCCTCGGGGTCACCAGCAGCGGCGAGCTCCTCGACGTTGCGGCAGTCGTTGGTCTTGCCGCCGGTCACAGCCAAAAGGCCGGACTTCTTGTTCATCATCTCGTCGACCTCGTCGAAGGTGTAGCCACCCTCGCGCTGCAGGTAGCACACGGTAGCCGGGTCGATGGAGCCGCAGCGGGTGCCCATCATGACACCGTCGAGCGGCGTCAAGCCCATGGTGGTGTCCATGCACTTACCGTCCTCGATAGCGCACAGGGAAGCGCCGGAACCGATGTGGCACACGACGACCTTGCGAGCCTCGCCGTTGGTCATCTCGGCAACCTTCTTGGAGATGTAGCGGTAGCTGGTGCCGTGGGCGCCGTACTTACGGATGTGCAGCTTGTCGCAGACGTCCTTGGGCAGGGCGTAGGTCTTGGCGACCTCGGGCATATTGAAGTGGAAAGCGGTGTCGTAGACCGTGACGTTGGGCAGGTCGGGATACTGCTCGAGGCAGTACTCGATAACGTTGGCCTCGGGGTTGTTGTGCAGCGGGGCGAGCGGAGCGACCTCGCGGATCTTGGCGAGGACGTCCTCGTCGACGAGGGAGGAATCGCCGAAGTACCAACCGCCCTGAACGATACGGTGGCCGATGCCCTCGATCTTGACGCCGTTGGCCTCGAGGTCCTTCAGGACGACCTCGATGGCGACCTTGTGGTCGGGGAACTCGATGTTCTCGGTCACCTTCTTGGAACCGTTGGCAGCGTGGGTGAAGGTACCGCCGGTAAAGCAGACGCGCTCGCAGGAGCCCTTTGCGGACACCTTGTGGGACTTGGTATCGATGACCTGATACTTAAGGGTCGAAGATCCTGCGTTGACGACCAGAACGTTCATGTGTCTCCCTACTAACAGGCGGTGTGGCGCCGCCAGGTTACATACGCTTCAATAATAAACCCAAACGCCCTCGCGCTCGGGTTTATTGCGTTGATATATAAGTTATCGGTGCCTAAGCTTTCGCCTCATCCCACGGAAGAAGCGTCCTCAGATGAGGTTCTCGCCCAGGTTCTTGCCGCCGAGGACGTGCATGTGGAAGTGCATGACGGTCTGACCGGCATTGACGCCCTTGTTGGAGATGACGCGGAAGCCGTACTCCAGGCCCTTGGCCTTAGCGACCTCCTGGATGGCGTGGGCCATGGCGCCCATGGTCTCGGCAGGTACGTTGTCGGCGATGTCGCTGTAGTGCTTCTTGGGGATTACGAGCGTGTGGACCGGCGCCTGGGGGTTGAGGTCATCGAAGGCGATGACCTGATCGTCCTCATAGACAACGGTTGAGGGGATCTCGTGGTTGGCAATTTTGCAGAAGATGCAATCACACATGGTTGGTTCCTTTCTCACAGACCAAGGTAGTCTTTTTGGGACGGGGCTTTTTTGACTACTTTTTCGCAAGCGCAGGCACCTGGCGAGCCGTCGCGCAAGGGTAGTCAAAAAAGCCCCGTCCCAAAAAGACTACCCCAAAGTAGGCTGCGAGGTGGTTAGAACGAGAGGTTGTCGTCGGTGTTGGCGGCTTCGCCGTCGGCGAGCACGTCGTTGCCGTCGACGTCCTTAAGGAGCACCGAGACCTTCTGCTCGGCATCGGACAGGCGGGTGCGTAGGCTCTTGAGGAGCTCGACGCCGCGGGTATAGCTCTCGAGCGACTCCTCGAGCTCCATGTCGCCCGACTCCAGGCTGCGGATGATGAGTTCCAGCTCCTGCGAGGCCTGCTTGTACGTAAGCTGCTCGACCGGGGTCTTCTCTGCCATATCTATTTCCTTTCCTAAAGGTCTATCACTATGAAACGCGGCCTACTCGACCGTATCGACCGTTGCTGCCACGTTGCCGTCCGCCATGCGCACGCGGATGGCGTCGCCCGGCTTAAAGGTCTTGGCGCTCGTAGCCACACCGTCCTCGCTGTACGCGATGGAGTAACCGCGGGCAAGCACCTTGAGCGGCGACAAGGCATCGAGCGACGCAGCAGCTCTGCCCAGGTCGGACGCGGGCTTGCTGAGCATCGTGCGCCCCTGATGCTCCAGACGGGAGCTCGCAAGCGTGAGCGCGTGGCGCTTGCCATCGAGCCCCGAGGTGCTTGCAACCAGACGCTCAGGCAGGCGCTCAAAGTCGGAGCGGAAGGCCCCAACCGAACGCGTTATGGCGCCGGACAGGCGATCGGCCGTCAGGGCAAGCTCGGACTCGCGACGCTCGACCATAAATGTGGGGTCGTTGAGGCACGGGCGGCACGCGGCCGCATCGAGCGCGTCGCCCAGACGAGCCGTATAGGTGTCCCAAGCGCGGCGACCACGCTGATCGAGCATTTCCAGATCGACCTGATCCGACCCGATCATCGAAGCCATCGCGGCGCCCAGACGCTGATGGCGCGTCTCGAGCACGTCGGCCAACTCCGTCATAGCCGGCGCCACCGATTCTGCCGCCGCCGTGGGCGTGGAGGCGCGACGGTCGCTCACCATGTCGCAGATCGAGGTATCGGGCTCATGGCCAATGCCGGTCACCACGGGCACAGGACAAGCCGCCACCGCACGGGCAAGCTCCTCGTCATTGAAGGTCATAAGGTCCTCGAAGGAGCCGCCGCCACGCACCAGCAAAATGCAATCGGGCGCCGGCGTAATGGAAGCGGCGCGACGCAAACCCTCAATGAGCTCTGCCGGCGCACCCTCGCCTTGAACCTTGGCACCCACGCAAACGAGCTCGACGAGTGGGTTGCGACGACGCAATGTGCGCTTGACGTCATCGATTACGGCACCCGAAAGCGAGGTGACGACCGCCACGCGTGAACAGAACACCGGGATGCGGCGCTTGCGTGCTTCGTCCATCAGGCCCTCGCGGCTCAGCTTTTCGGCCAGTTGCGCCACTTGTTGACGCAGCAGACCCTCCCCCGCCAGCGAAAACGAGCGGGCGACAAAACTCATGCGGCCCGTGGGCTTATAGAGATTGAAGCTACCCTTAAAGCTCACCTGCATGCCGTCGCGCAGATCGAACGTGCGCTTGAGATAGGCACCCTTCCAAATGATGCAGTCAACGGCGGCCGAATCGTCCTTAATCTGGAAGTAGCAGTGGCCGCTTCGGGCATTGGGGCCACGAAAACCCGTGACCTCGCCCAAGACACTCAGCTGCGGAATAGCATCGAGTGCACCGGCGGCGATCTCCACCGCCTGGCTCACGCTGAGTTCCTTGCGCTCCCGATCGTCCGAGCCGTCAAACTCGGCGGAAACAGCATTGCCGGTTAGATTCCAGCCTGCCACGCAGCCTCCTTTCGTTATCGCGCACAAAGGCTCCAGCCCTGCGCAAATTCAAGTCCAACACATAGTACAGCGCCGCGGGGACACAAATCCCCGCGGCGCCTGTCAAGCCAATTTGTTATCGGTTGGAGTTTCTGTTGTAGCGAGCCATCAGGTAGAGCAGCTGAATGATCGAGGTGAGTGCTGCGGCCACATAGGTAAGCGCGGCTGCCGTCAGCACCTTCTTGGCACCGTTGACCTGCTTGGAACTCATGCCCGACTGCTCGATATACGCCACGGCGCGGCGGCTGGCATCAATCTCGACCGGCAGCGTAACCAGCTGGAACAACACACTAAACGAGAAGAAGACCAGCGCGAGGGTCGTGAGCCCCGCGATGTTCATAAACAGGCCCAAGAGCAACACGATGGTCCAGGTGTTCTGGGTAAAGTTGACGACCGGGACCAGGGCAGTGCGCACCTTCATCATGGCATAGCCGCTTTGGCGCTGGGCGGCGTGGCCCGCCTCGTGGCAGGCGACGGCAACGCTTGCGACCGATCCGCCCGAACGGTTGGCATCCGAGAGATACAGGTTGTTATCCTGCGGGTTGTAATGGTCGGTGAGCTCACCGGCAACGCTCTTGATACCCACGGCATTGCAACCGCTGGCGTCGAGCATGCGGCGCGCGACCGCAGCGCCCGTGTCGCCGTCCGAGCGAACCTTGGACCAGGTTTTATACGTCGAGTTGATATAGCTCTGCGCGGCAAGACCGAGCACCGTACAAACAAGGACGACCAGCAGGTACAGCGGGTCGATGCCAAAGCCATAACCATAGTAATAGGGCATGCGAATTCCTCCGAATCGAGTTACACGTTGGAGGCATTCTACCCATTCGACTGACCAGCAAATCAACATCGATGTTTTGGCAATGTCAGCGAAAACGGCCGAGAGCGAGCAAGGTGACGTGAAAGAGAAGCGACGCGTACTTTGGTACGCGAGCGACGATTGAACGTCAGATTGCCGCTCTCGGCCGTTTGCAGCGTCGAGTTGTTACGCGGTTTGGTAAAACCGCGTAACCATATACCTACAGGAGCTCGATTTTGCCGTCCTTCACCGTCAACCCCATGTTGCCCGAGAGCAGATCGTCCAGGCGCGAGCCCACAAGCTCAAAGCGCCAACCTTCGCGCAAAGGGCTCTGCTCGGGATGCTCAATATAGTCGGCTAGGTCATCGCGCGAGGCAATGACCGAGGTCGCCACGCCCGAACGCTCGGCAACCAGGCGAATGAGCGCGTACATGAGATCCGTCACGCTCTCCAGCTCCGGAGAGATCTGGCGATGTCCGCGCACCATGAGCGGCAGGCGATCGTGCGGGCAGCTCGCGCCGCGCTTAATGGCCATGAGCGCGCCGTCCACATCGCGCTCCCCCAGTTGATCGGTGCCGCGGATGCTGCGGAACTCCTCAACGCGCACAGGATTGCGCTTGACGAGCGCCAGCAGCGTATCGTCGGACATGACCCACTTGCGCGGGATGTTGCGGCGCTCGGCGCGGTCCTCGCGCCAGGCGGCAAGCTCGCGCGCAATGCCCAGCTGATGGCGGCTACACGAGTTGATGCGCTTGACCTTGCGGAATGCCTCATGCCGGTCGGCGCGGTAGTGCGACTCGTCTGCCAGCGGGCGCAACTCGTCGAGCACCCAATCCACACGGCCCAGCTCACGCAGGCGGCTCATCATCTCGGTATAGGCGACGATCAGATACTTGACGTCATCGATCGCGTACTCAATCTGCTTATCGCTCAGCGGGCGGCGCGACCAATCGGTCAGCGACTCGGTCTTGGGCAGCGATACGCCGCAGAACGTCTGAACGAGCGCGCCGTAGGAAATCTGCTGGCGCTCACCCAAAAAGGCGGCGGCGACCTGCGTGTCAAAAATCGGACGCGGCAGCGCACCCACAGTATGGAGCATGACCTCCATATCCTGCGAGCAGGCGTGGAAGACCTTGACCACGCTCTCGTCGGCCATAAGCTCGGCCAGCGGCGACAGGTCGTCGATCACCAAAGGATCGACCGCGACGCTCTCGGCAGGGGTGGCAATCTGAACCAGGCACAGGCGCGGATGAAACGTGCGCTCGCGCAAAAACTCGGTATCGACGGCAATCGCATCGAACTCACGAGCGCGCTGACAAAAGTCGAGTAGAGCCTGATGTGTGGAAATGTACATATCAACCCATCGAATAAGGTTAGGCCCGAAAAACACGGGTAGGATATCGTCATTGCCCTACAACTATACTCGGTTAGTCACAGAACGGGAACGTAAGTATGCGCTGCCTTATCATCCACAACCCGGCATCGGGTCCCAGCTCCGATGAAATCTACGCATTCACGCACGCTCTTGCACAGGGCGGCGACGAGGTCGTAATGCGCTTTATCGGCGATGGCATGGAGCCCGAGGACGCGGTAGCGGACGTTCGTGAGTTCGACCGCGTAGTCGTTTCGGGCGGCGACGGCACCGTCTCCAACGTGCTCGACCAGATGCGCGGGTGCGGTGTCCCTACGCTCATCTTCCCCTCCGGCACGGCCTGCCTGTTCTTTAACAACATCGGTAATGCCCCCGAGGCGGCGGCGCTTGCCAAGGCTTGCCGCGCCGGCCGCACGGTCAAGGTGGACATGGGTGAGCTCTTTTGGATCGACGAGAACGGTAACGAGAAGCGCCACGGCTTTATCATCATCGCCGGCTCGGGCTTCGACGCCGAGATCATGATGAAGGCCGCTCCCACCAAAAACGACATTGGCGAGATCGCCTACTTCCTCTCCGCGCTCGCCACGCCCAACCCCACGGTGGCGCACTTTACCATTGAACACGACGGCATGGTCGAGGAGCTCGACGGCATCTGCTGCATGGCGGGCAATACCTCAGTCATCCAAAACGACATCAACCTATTCCCCAGCTGCCGCATGAACGACGGCATGGTCGACATCGTCGTTATTGAACCCGTGCGCACGGTGCAGCTGCTCCCCACGGTGATCACCGCCGCGCTCGACCCCGCCGGCAAGGTGCTCGGCCGCCCGCAGTTTAAGATTATCCAGACCAAGGAAGCCAAGATTACCTGCACGCCGTCGCTGGGTATGCAGTTCGATGGCGAGATCATCTCCAGCAACTCCGGTGTCTTTGGCGCCCGCGCGCTTCCGCAATGCCTCGACCTCATCGTCGACGAATTCTCACCACTCGGAAAATAGGAGAACCCCGTGAACGACAACCCTATCCTTGGCTTTATCGTCATCGTTCTGGCCCTGCTCGTGGGCTACGCCATCAACCTGATTCACCGCCGAAAGAAGTAAATCCACATTGGTATGATATTCATCCAATCACCGAGGAGAAGTCCAAGGGCAACAACATGGCCGCCATGGGTGTTGGCGCCATCATCATCGGTGTCTGTGGCTTCGTGATCTATCGTCGCAAGAAGGCCTAAGAACCCCACACCTTAAGGCGCGGGCGGGATGGCCAAGGTCGCCCCCCGCTCAGCCCGCCCCTTCGACCGGCGGGAAACGTCGCTGAAATCTTTCAAAAAAGATTCCCCGCAAACACTTTGCTGTGCTATAGTGCAACGCAACAGAAACAAGGTGCGACTGCGCCATGGCATCACGAAAGGAGCCACCAAGATGAAGAACGCGATGAAGTCCCTCAACAACTGGTGGTGGCGTGATGCGAATACGATCGGTCGACAGTGAGTCCCTCACGCCTGTTTTTGCGCTCTAGGTGATTGAAAGGCCTCCGGTTTCGACCGGGGGCCTTTTTCTATCTCGAGCCCGATCGCATTCGCATCACGCGCCTCCGCTTTTCCCTTACACTCCCCTTCCGAAAGGATTTTCAACATGTCTCAGAACACCACCGCCCAGCCCCGCACCGTCCAGACCACTGACCGCGGCAAACTCGACCTCAAGGCACTCACTCTCTATGCCATCCTCCTCGCCGCCGGTTTCGTCCTCAACATGACCGTCTCCAAGTTCTTTAGCGGCCTCACCGGAGGCTTCCTCTCGCCCGAGTTCATCATCGCGGCTTTCTGCCTCGAGATTCTCATCGTCAAGCCCAACATCGGCCAATCCGCGATTATCGGCCTCCTCGCCGGCGTGGTAATCCAAATCACCGCCTCCGTCAAGGGCCCCGACCTGATCGCCGAGCCCGTCGCCGCCATGGTCATGGCTCTGCTCGTCTCCGTGCTCGCCGACTCCAAGGTCAAGGGCCTGCTCCCGCTCGTCAGCACCTTTGTTGTCACCTTCATCTCCGGCATGATCTACGCGGCGATCTTCTCCTTTGGCGTCATGAACAACCCGGCTTTCATGGGCGTCATGGCTCCTGTCGTCGTCGCCACCGGTGTTGCCAACGCCATCATCGTGACCGCCCTCTACATCCCCATTAAGAAGGCCCTCAAGCTTAACGACTAAGTAGCTGACAGGCCACACGCAGGCACCGCCGTCTTCAACGCCATCCTGGTCCAGGCCCTCAGCATTCCGCTCAAGAAGGTCTTCTCCAAGTAGTAATACTTGCTACCATGTAGACCGCCGGTCGTTTTGCGGCCGGTGCTCTTTTACGATAGAAAGGCCCCCATGAGCTCCAGCAATACCATCATCAAGCTCGATGACGTCTCATTTTCCTATGGGCACGAGGCGCAGAATGCCCTCGATCACGTCTCACTCGCCATCGAAAAGGGTGAGTTTGTGGGCGTCATCGGCCCCTCAGGCGCCGGCAAATCGACGCTTGCCGCCGTTATGAGCGGAGCCATCCCCCACCATTACACCGGCCAGCTCTTTGGAGCCACGCTCGTCGATGACCGCGACACCTGCGAGATCACCCTCACGGATATCTCGCGCATGGTGGGAAGCGTGCTGCAGGACATCGATGCCCAGATGGTTGCGCCCATCGTTGAAGACGAGATGCTCTTTGGCCTCGAGAACTTTGGCATACCGCACGATCAAATCGAGGAGCGCATCAGCCAGACGCTGACGACCGTCGGCATTAGCGACCTGCGCCACCGCGAGATTGCCACGCTTTCGGGCGGGCAGAAGCAGAAAGTCGCAATCGCCGCGATCATCGCCATGGCGCCCAACGTGCTCGTGCTCGACGAGCCCACGGCAGCGCTCGACCCGGCAAGCTCCACGCTCGTTTTTGACACGCTGCGCCAGATCAACCGCGAACACGGCATCACCGTGGTTGTTATCGAGCAGAAGGTCGCGCTGTTGTCGAAATACTGCAGCCGCGTCCTCGTCATGGCAGACGGCAAGCTCGCGTTTGACGGCGAACCCCACCAGGTCTTTGCCCACGCAAGCGAGCTGCGCCAGATGGGCGTCGACAGTCCCCGCGTCGCGCGCATCGCGAACAGCCTGGCAGAAGTGGGTCTGTTGCCGAGCGATCAGGCGCCCTGCCTCAATGTTTCCGAAGCGCACCAGCTTATCTCGTCCTTACTTGCGGATGCAACAAGCAAGGACGCGCCCGCCGATGTGCCCGAGACCTCTCCCCATATCCCGGCGGTCCCCCGCGGCGTCAATCAGGAGCCAGTAGTCGAACTCACCGATGTGACCTTTGCCTACCCCCATGGCGGTGCCTCGGTCAGCAACCTCAACATGTGCGTCTATCCCGGCGAGCTCGTAGGCATCATCGGCCAGAACGGTGCTGGCAAGACCACGCTCACCAAGCTGTTGAACGGCCTTCTGCATCCAGCGTCGGGAACCGTGCGTATGGCGGGGATGAACACCGCCGACGTCCCCACCAGCGCGATCGCTGCAAAATGCGCGACGCTGTTCCAGAACCCCGACCGCCAGCTCTGCCGCGACACCGTACTCGACGAGGTTGCCTTTGGTCTTGAACTGCACGGTGTCGGCACCGACGAGGCCCGCCAGCGTGCACGGGTGGCGGCGGAGCGCTTTGGGCTGCCCTTGGACGAATCGCCGTTCTCGCTTTCGCGCGGACAGCGACAGATGGTCGCCCTAGCGTCCGTGGTTGTGCTCGATCCACAGGTGGTTCTGCTCGATGAGCCCACGAGCGGCCTCGATTACCGCGAGTGCATGACCGTGATGGAGACGGTGAGCGAGATGGCCGAGCGCGGCTGCGCCGTGATCATGGTGTGCCACGACATGGAGGTCGTCTCGGACTTTGCCCAGCGCCTGGTAGTCATGGCAGACGGACGCATCCTCGAGCGCGGCGACGCGAACCGGATCTTCGCCGACGATGCCCTCATGCGCGCCGCCTACGTGGAGCCACCGCAGGTTGTGGCCCTGTCCAAAGAACTCGCGCGCGACGTTTCGCCCCGATTCGCCGGAATCAGTCAGGTCTCCGATCTGGTCGACCTGGTAAAGGAGATGCTCAAGCATGACTAACGTGATCGACTACGTGCCCGGAGACTCACTGCTGCACCGGCTGAACCCCGTGACCAAGCTAGCCCTGGCCGCGGCTATTATCTTGGCGACCTTCCTCGGCGACACTTATGTGCTCCTGATCGCCCTGCTTGTGCTGACTTTTATCTTGGGCATCTACGCCAAATCGACCGCAGGCCTCGTCTCGCTCGTCAAGCTCATGGTGCCGCTCTCACTAATCATGCTGGTCCTGCAGACCGCCTTTATCCGCACCGGAGCCCCCATCTTTGCCTGGATTACCACAGATGGTCTTATCACCGGCACCAAGGCGGCGCTTCGCCTGCTCGGCGTGGCGCTGCCGCTCATCCTCATGCTCACCATCACGCAGCTCGGCGATCTCGCCAACGCTTGCGTGGAGGTGCTGCACGTGCCGTACCGCTATGCGTTCACGTTTACCACGGCGCTGCGCTTTGTACCGGTCTTTAGCCAGGAGATGAACGCCATCATGGAGGCGCAGACCGCGCGCGGCGTTGAATACGACACCAAGAACCCCCTCAAGAAGATCCAGCTCATGCTACCGCTCTGCGTGCCGCTGCTGGTGAGCTCCGTGGGCAAGACCGATGCCACTGCCCTGGCGGCCGAGCAACGTGGCTTTTATCTGCGTACGCGCGCGAGCTCGTACAAGCGCTATCCCATTAAGGGCATGGACATTGCCATACTTATTGCCAGCATTGCCCTCATCGTCCTCGGATTCTTGTTCTAACCTGCCAAAAAGGGACAGGTTTATTTTGGTCGGTTTTATATGGGCAAATGTCAGTCTCGTCCTTTAAGCTCCAGCACCAAGCAGCAACCGACAAATGCAAAAGGCCTCGGCTCGCACAAACGAGCCGAGGCCTTTACTGTTTTCCCAGATAAAACCTACCAAAATAAACCTGTCCCTTTTTGGCAGGTCGAGAGCTACAGGCGGTAGGGGGCGCCGCTGCGGATGATGGACTCGCGTACCAAAACGTCCATGGCGTCGAGGGTGATCTCGGGCATCTCGCGATACTTTTGCAGCACCGAAAGCTCCGTGCAGGCCAGAATGACGCGGTCGCAGCCGCTGCGGGCAAACTCCCACATCACTCGGTCAAACTTATCCATATCGGGCTCGCGTCCTGCCTTCACATCATCGTAAATAAGCGACATCACATCGGCCTGGCGCTTCTCGCTGGGATAAACGACTTCGACGCCCGCTGCCTCGCACTCGCGACCGTAGACGCCGGCACCCACGGTGCCATCGGTACCCATGATGCCGATCTTGCGCACCGGCTCGGCCGGCATGCTCAAGTTGGGGTCGAACTCACACTCCCCCATCACCACGCCGGCAAGCGCATAGCGCACCGACTCGCGCGGCATATGGATGATGGGGACCGAGGTAAACGACTGAATCTGATCGTAGAAGTAGTGCGACGTGTTGCAGGGAATGGCAATGTGCGCGCAGCCCAGCGTCTCGAGCGCCTGCGCGCATTCCTTCATGGTCGCCAGCAGCTCGGTATGGTCGCCGGTCTTAATGGCCAGCGTGCGGTCGGGCATGGTCGACTTAGAGAGCACCACCATGTCGATATGTTCCTGATCACAGGTAGCAGCCGTGTGACGCACCACCTGGTCGTAGTAATACGACGTGGCCTCGGCGCCCATACCGCCGATAACTCCCAGCTTTTCCATCGCCGCCTCCTTGGTGACGCTCGCACCATTGCGCGTATCATACCCGCGCCCGTCCGATACAAACCGGGCGGGCGCGACGTTCATCCTATTTGTAATACGTCTTAAACAGCTTAAAGTGACGCAGCTTGGTGTGCCACATGCGCAGCCAGCGGTTAAAGACAAAGTCGCCCTTCATAAACGAGGGGTCGGCGGCCTTACCCTCCTTGACCAGGCGATGCGCCTTAGCGCGCAGCTCGGGATCCTTGACGTATTTATCGACCACGCCCATGGGGACAACCATCCACAGCGCCTCGTTCTGCGCCGTCACAAACTCGGGCACAAACGGGCGGTTGTACACATACTCGTCCACTACGTACTTGGCAACGTTAAAGCCACTGTTGGTGACGTAGTAGTTACTGCGGCCCTGGCGAGTGTTGAAGTCGAAGAACTTAAACGAACCGTCGCGCTCGTCATATTTGACGTCAAAGTTGGAGAAGCCCGTAAACTTGAGGTCCTCGAGCAACTTGCGCACGCCGCCCATGAGCTCGTCATTGGGCTCGGTGATGATGCAGGCGTGGTTGCCAACGCCGTGAGGCTGGTGCTCCTCGAGCAGCACGTGGCCCAGGCACATCATGCGCACCTTGCCGTTACGGTCGGAATAGCTGGTAAGCACGCGCATGTACTCGTCGTTGCCGGGCACGCGATCCTGCAGGATCAGATCATCGGTGTAGCCACTCGCGTATACGTCGCGAATGACCTGCTCCAGCTCGGCGCGATCGGCGATCTCGTAGGCCTTCTTCTGGCCCTCGAACTCGTGCTCCCACCACATGATGCCGTCGGAAGGCTTCAGGATCATCGGGAAGGGAAAATCAATCTGGTCGAGCACCTCGGCAGGAGCCTCGCCCCGGGCGTTGAGCATGGCCATGGTAAAGGTAAACGTATGCGGATAGGGAACACCGTGCTTCTCGCACAGCTCGTAGAAGATTTCCTTCTTCTGGCACTGTTCGAGCATGCTGTAGGGCGCATAGGGCGCAATGACGTTTGAGGCGAGCTCGCCGGCATCCTGAGCCTGTGCGGCAAGCGCGACATAGTTGTCGCCGCAGCCCATGAGAATAATCTTCTTATCGGGATTGGCCTGCGCGACACCGTTAATGGTCTCGATCATGACCGGCATGGTGTCGATATCCACATTGGGCGTGTAGTCGATAATCTGGCTGCGGTACGCAGGACCGGTCTGGTACTTGCCAAAGACCAGGCTCTTGACCTGATACTCCTCGTAAAAGGCGCGCGCCACCGAATAGGCGTTGATGTCGCCACCGAGCAGCACGGGGATAAACTCGCGCTCTGTAAACTGCAATGCCATGGAAACTTCCTATCTAGAACTGCCCACGACGGGCGGTCTTTATGCAACCTGTTTATTTTAGCGTGCCGGACCGTTTCCACCTAAAGCTCCACTGTATCTATGACAATCAACGCAATTATCCAGCATGAAGGCCGCGCTCACCGCCGTATGACAAACGGTAATGAACCCACCGTTGTTGTAGGGTTCAGCATATTGATACCCCCGAGTGAAAGGCGCACGCGTGATCCAGGAACTTCCAACCGATAACCCCATCCTCGATGCCGCAAAACGCGAGTTGGCGCAGCGCGAGCAAGCGACTGCTCCTCTGCGCACCGCAAACGACGCTTACGACGGTGCCGCCTACATCACCTCCATCGATACATCGGCGCACAAAGGCACGCGCAAGACGCCCGTCGCCGGCGGACACGATACCGCCATCGATCAGTTTGGCCTCGTCTCCGATGCCCACGCCGGGGACAACATCGGGGTAATCAAACTCGGCGACGGCACCTGTTCGTTCACCCCCGCCCAGGCGCTCAACGAAGTAGGGCAAGCTCGCCGCAATGGGGCCTTATAGCCACAAACCCCAACGTTGAGATAGCCTTCACAGTCCAAAGCCCGTCCCAAACAGGCCCCCGTAACGTTAAAGTTGAACTCTATGGTTTCTCAACAATTCGATATAACTGCAGGTCAAAGCCAAAGTCTCAAGTTCAACTTGACCCTTTAAAACCTTTAAGGTTCAAGTTGAGGTCGAAAGCAGTAGTAGAATACCTGAGGAACAATAACCTACGATTGATTGCAGAGGGACTGGATGCAGCATTCGAATCATCGCACCGCAGCGCTCATCGCGTCGAAGCCGGCTCGTATCATCACGAGCGCCGCGCTCGCCGTTGCGTTGACGGCCACGCCGATGCTCTCCCCCGTCGCGGCGTATGCCGCCTCGCAGGCAACGCAGGATCAGCTTGCCGCCGCCCAGCAGAAGATCGAAGCCGCCACGAGCGCCTACAACGATGCCCGCACCAAGCTCGGCGATCTGCAGAAGCAGATCGACTCCAATGAGGCGAACATCGATAAGATTGAGGCCGAGTTACCCGAACAGCAGGCCAAGGCAAGCTCCGCCATGCGCGATCTGTATAAGTACCAGAAGGGCACCAACCCCATCGTGAGCTTCCTGGTCAACGCACAGAGCCTGGGTGAGTTCATCACGACCTGCAAATACACCAACCAGATCACGAGCTCGAGCGTCGACGAGATCGAAGAGCTCAATAACATGCAAACCGAACTCGAGCAGAACAAGGCCGAGCTCCAGCAGGCCAAGTCTCAGCTTGAGGCAGAGCAGAAAAACGCCGAGGATGCGCTGGCGCAGGCCCAGCAGCTCCGCAGCGAGGCACAGGCAAAAGCCGAGCAGGAAAATGCCGCCGAGCTTGCCAAGCTTGAGGCCGATAAGGCCGCTGCCGCCGAGAAGCTCTCGGGCGAGGGCGTGAGCGGCAGCAATTCCAGCAGCCAGGCCACCAACGCCAACACCACCATCGACACCACGGTGAACAACGCCAACACCGGTAGTTCCGATTACGATTCGTTCATTAATGAGTGGACGAGCCGCATCGACAATTACCTCGCCGGCTCCCCTATGGCAGGCCAGGGCTATAACTTTGCCGTCGCCGCTTGGAATACCGGTGTCGACCCCCGTTGGTCCCCCGCCATCGCCTGCATCGAGAGCACCAAGGGTGCTTATTGCGCCAATTCTTACAACGCCTGGGGCTGGAGTGCACGTGGCGGCGGTTGGCGCAGCTTTGGCAGCTGGAGCGAGGGCATCTTCGCTCACGTTGCCTATCTGGGCGCCAACTACGGCTCCACCCTTACCCCGGCTGCGGCCAAAAAGTACTGCCCACCCACGTGGCAGGACTGGTACAACAAAGTCGCCGCTCAGATGAACCGCATCTAAGTGCAACTGCAAAGGGCCCCAATGGGGCCCTTTTCTTTTAGGTAGCGGAGGTATCGACGACGCCGGTCGCATTGGCAACCGCGACTATGACGATCATGCATAGGAGCAGCACACCCAATGCCTTGAGCCAGAGTTTCGCGAGTTTCTTGCCGCGATAGCTGTCGAGCAGTGCGAATCGCCGACGTAGACGGCGCTTATCGAGCACCGCAAAATGCATAAGCGCCATAAGGCCATCGACAAAGAAAAAATACTCGATTATGAGAAGCCACGTCGGGTAGCTTTGGTTTGCTCCCGTGGGTTGAAAGACGGCAAAGTGACTTCCGGCAAAGAACACAAGCAGCGAGAAGCAGACGAGCGTATTCCAAATGCGCCCCAGGGACTCCGGAACGCGAGAGAGCAGACCGCATGCAGCGGAGGTGGCAGGCCTAGGAAGCCTTGCGGGGTTCTGGAGCCCTTGGGGCGTCAACAACGTCTCCGAGGCCGGAGTACGGACAGGCGCAGGCGCAGGAGGCCGCACGGGGCGACTCAGATCGTATGCCGCGCGCGTCGCCCGTCCCAACGCTTCCGCACTCGCAAAGCGCTTGGCCGGATCGAGCGCCATCGCCATGCAAACGACATCGGCCAATGGGCCGGGAACGCCGCATGCCTCGCATTGCTCGCGCATGTCGAGCCCTGGTTTAGGGTCGACTCCCGTCAAGCAGAAGAACAACAGGGCGCCAAGTGCGTAGACGTCGCTTCGCACGCTCGTCTGCCCAAACCCATACTGCTCGGGCGGCGCATAGGGCCGTGTCCCAAACTTGACAGTATCGGCATCGGCGCCATCGCGCCACACGCGCGCGATCCCCAAGTCGATAATCACCAGCGATGAAAACGTCAGGCCGTCATCAGGCGTATAGTTGGCACCTGCCACGATGATATTCGACGGCTTGAGGTCGCGATGGATCACCGGCGCCGAAGCCTCCCCCGCCATTGCAAAACCGGCATGGAGCTCGCCCACGGCGTCGCAAAGGACAGGATACAATTCACGCGCATAATCGGGAGCGGATCCCAGACGGTCCACCAGTGCCCCGAGTGTCTCCCCTTCGATGTATTCCATAACCACGTTGAGCTCGTCGCCCGAACGACGACAATCGACGATTCTGGGCAGGTGCTCAAAACGCCTGCCTGCCCGCTGAGCGGCAAACAGACGCTCGTATGCCCCGCCGATTTGAGCCGAAGCATCGATGCGTTTACGGACAAAGGGACCGAGCGAACCACCGCCGGCTCCTTCAAAGTACACGAGCTCGGTTGTTTCAACGGACGAGCGCTTAAGTACACGCTCCACGCGATAGCTGTCGTCGCGATCGAGCGACGCCAGGTGCTCGGCAAGCGCTGCGGTCAGCTCGTCATTGGAATATGTTGGGGCCTGAGTATCCATAGCCTCCATCATAGCGCAGGGCGCAGACACCCCATCGCATCCGCGCCCCGTTCGTTTGCATCGTTGTTCGACAGCTCCGCCGGCTCAGATATCAGCGGCTAATTCACCGTCTCCTCGCCAAAGCGATACAGCTCCTCGTTGACCTTTTGGAGGCTGCACCCGCGATCGATGCAAAAGATGATAATCGCATCGCGGCGGTCCTTGCAGTTAAGGACGCTTACCCCGGCAGCCGTCAGCGCACGGTTGGTCTCTTTGAGCGTCAGCGCCATCGCAAAGGCAATCTGCAGCACCTTATTGCGACTCGGATGACGCACACCGGTAAAGATCTGATAGCCAAAGGTCTCATTGAGATCGGCCATACGAACCACGCGCGAGCGCTCCAAGCCCTTTTCCTGCAGTAGCTGCTTCAGGTAATCCGAAAGCGACGGGGCGGCAAAGTCGTGCTCCCTGATATAGCCATCAATGTTCGGCGCATCGAGAAGCTCATTGAGCAACTCCTCGGTCAGCTTTTTATCGGGCATACGACTTCACCTCCCATCCGGCGCAACGGTAGCGACATGCTAGGCCAGCACCCAGCTTGCAGTGGCAGACTTATCAAACATGTTGGCAAAATACAGTGCCTTCTTGATATCGCCATCAAAGTAGATATTGCCCGCCACGGAGCCACCGGCGGAAAGGGTACCAGACTGCAGCTCATCGGAGCCCTCGCTGTAGTAACCCTGATTCTGTTGGGCGCCGTTGGCGTCCTCGCCCTTCCAGTCGTAGACATTGTAATCTGCGCCCTCATCGCCATTGTTGACGTACGTGACGTGAATGCCCGTCATAGTCGAACCGTCATAATTTGTAAGGCCGGGCTGGACGGAATCGACAACGACGGAAAGACCGGCAGCCGTGGTCACCGTCGTGCCAACCGCCAGGTCAGTCGTAGGCTGCTCTTCCTTCTTCGCCTCTTCCTTCTTGTCGCCATCGCCAGCGTCCTCGGTGACGGTCGCCTTATCGCTACCACAACCGGCAAGAAGACCGGCAGTCCCCAAGGCGACGGTGGCGAATGCGCCAAGTGCAGCGCGACGGCTCAGCAGCACTTCGTTTTCGAGCTTTTTCATTATGCATCCTTCCTACGATCCGGCTACCGCGCCGGTACACAGCACATCGTAGGAAGGATTAAACTTGAATTCATTAGCTGAGAGCTAAGGTTGCCATATAGAAGAGCATGAAGCGCGTGTCCATCGCCGATGACACCTCGAGGCTTGCCAACATCGATTTGAACTACTGGTTCTACGCCTGCAGCGCCTTGCCTCGATTTCCGACATGGCGAACCTGCACGGCGTGGTCCATACGGACGACGACGCTCTCGAGCATGCCCTGCACGCTCGATGCTCGCACGAGCTCGACAGAATCCTGGTAGATGCGGGCTGAGAACCGCCCAAGGGTCGCATGGGCCCGACCACATCCAACAACCACAAGGCCATCGTGGGCGGCAATGACACGGCCTGCGGCTCAAAGCAGACGATGGGCGCGATACGCCGCGACGACGGCGAGGGGCAGGCGGGTTAGCTGACGGCTGGATGAGGCTTGGAACTGAACCAAATAGCACCCCTGACGGCTGCGCAGACGTCTTTCCTGCGCTGCTGCCAGGAATGAGTGCGCCGCCCCAGCGTTGCAGGCTAGGCGTTGGGCGTAATGGCGCGTAGCAAGAACCGGCCTACCCCTCATTGAGATATTGCCTTCGGTCGGCCATGTGCTTTCCGGCGAGGGAACTTCCATGACGCAGTCCGTCCGAAATCGTCTCTTGGAAATAGTCGTCTTTCTCATCGCAGAGATTCTCGAGCTCCACCACTCGCGATGCCAAACGGTCTGAGACCTCGCGCTCTATTACGAGGTCGTCTGACAGCTGAGCGTTTTCTTCCGTCAGCCGAGTATTCTTTTCCAGCAGCTGATCTTTCTCATGCGAGTTGTTGGCAACGTAGGCGACAGCCCCAATGGCAGCCGCCCAGGCGACAATCCCCTTCTTATGTTCTTTGACGAATTGGACGGCTTTCGCTGCGCGCTCCTTAACGATATCGGGAATGGCTTCCACCTTTTCTCGGGTGGCCTGCATGAGAGGCTTCTTTTCCGCATCGTCAAGCTCAAGGTCGGTTTCCGTCAGCGTTGTCTTCACGCTCTCTTCCTGCTGCTCGTCCTTGAACTCGAACTCTTCCATTTCAGCCTCCATTCCTTCCTCTTTGGCGTATTTTACCCCGTGCTTTAGGCCGATTACTCAGTTGCCAGCTGATTTGTGACCACAGCGGATAATGCAATCGCAAGTTGACCTATGTCCTGCCAGGAGATCCAGTGGAGTCTATTGCAGTGACGCTCATCGGCGTCACTGTAACACCGATCGGAGTGGTCGAGTCCAACTCGCGCAGCCGCGCGGTTATGGAGCTCAAGATCGACGAGCTCACATCGAGCGAGCCTACAAACTCGAGCAGGAAATGGCCGTGGTCAGGCTCGACGTTGACGCGCTTTTGCGATGGGCTGGCATGGGGGCTGGCGATTGCGGCCTGCATCCCCGTGTTGCTGGCGGCGGTGCTCTCGCGCCAAACGCTTGCGCATTCGGATTGCTACACAACGAATGAAACTTGTTGATGCGGGGCGCGGTTCATTCAGGGTCCGCCCCCTAGCTTCATCCTCAAGAAGCTCGTCGAAGCCTACCCCACCGTTACGGATTCCCCGGTAAAGGCACTGATCATCAACAGGACAAAGAACACCAGGTAGCTGACACTCAGCGGGTACGCAATAATCAGGAAGACGACCCCCGCCGACATTGGTTTTGCCGTCGGCATGGCGTTGCTCGCGATTGCGGCAGAGCCAAATCGTCACGCCAATGGCCACGATCAGCAACACGAGTGCCGCTGCCGCCAACCCGGCAAGCGCAAACATAACGCCAATGCTCACAGCAATAACCGGAAGCAACAACAAGCCGCATCCACACCCACCGGGACTATAAACGGCAGACTGTCGGCGTCGCCCCATCGTCACTTCAACCTCAACATCTTTGAACACTACAATGCGATAGCCTGCTGAACAGGAACGATCTTATCCAGTTCCGGCTCGATGCGCCTCTTTTCCGCCTCGAGGTCAAACGCTATCTGGGCGCGCAGCCAATAACCATCCGTTAGGCCAAAGTAGCGGCAAAGGCGAAGATCGGTGTCAGCCGTAACACGACGCCTCCCCAAAATAATCTGCCCAATACGCTGTGCCGGAATCCCGGTCTCCTTAGCAAGACGATATTGAGAAATGCCCATAGGAACAAGAAATTCCTCTTTGAGAAGTTCACCAGGAGTCACCGGTAACAGCAAATCGGGCGCGGTCTCATCACTTGTGATAATCGACGATTTCGACATTCCAAGCCATCCCCTGTCTCCACTCAAAGCAGACCCGATAGCGCTCATTAACACGGATACTATATTGGCCGGCGCGATCGCCCTTCAACGCTTCAAGACGATTGCCCGGAGGAACGCGAAGGTCATCAAGTGAATCACAAACCTGCAGTTGACGAATCTTCCTCAATGCGACCCGCTCAAAGGGCACGAACCTCCTGACCCGCACACCCATTGCAAAACGTTCGGTATCCTCATCTTTGTACGATGCAATCATAGTATCGCCTTACGTTAATAACGTCAAACGTTTCTACAGACATACATCTCTATTATACCGTACATTTGTTCGTATTTTCTAGAACATGCGACCGCGCCGATTAACCAAGCAAAAGCAATCGTTTGTAGACATCGAGGCCCTTGAGCAGAATTTCCTCGTCAAAGAGCATGGTATCAGTGTGAAGGGCGCTCGTGGCATAGGCGGGACAGCCATCCGAATCGCTCGGGTTTTCTTGACCCTCCGGCACACCCGTGCCCAGCAAGAAGAACACGCCCGGCAGATGGCGCTGATAGAACGCAAAGTCCTCGGCAATTAACAGCGGCTCCTCCACAAGCTGCAGGCCGGGCAAGGCAGGCGCGACGCTGGCGAACAACTCGGAGTCGTTGTCGACCGGCGGATAGCCCTCGGCAAAGTCGAGATCGTACGTGCAGCCCGTTGCGGCACAGGCATCGTCCAGCACGCGGCGCACGCCCTCGCGCGCCCGGTCGAACATGCCGTCCGTAAACACACGCAGGCTTCCGGCCACATGGGCCTCCCCCGCCACCGCGTTGCAAACCGTACCGGCCTGCAGCAGACCAAACTTGCCGATACAGGGCTCGTCGCCGCCCAGCTCGTCCATCAGCTCGCGCTCGGCAACCAAAAACTTCGCTGCCGCCAACGCGGCATCGTGCGACTCCTCGACCGGCACGCCATAGGTCTTAGCAATATGGATGCTCGTACCGTGAATATAGATATGCGTCTCGCTCGAACGCGCCAGCAGCGGACCGGAACAGCTCGCCAACGTGCCGGCAGGCAGATCGGGCCACACATGGAAGCCAAAAATGCGGTCGACCCCATAGCGCTCGAACACGCCGCTCTCGCATACCGTCTTGGCACCACCGGTCGTTTCCTCGGCCGGCTGGAACACAAAGAGCACGTTGCGCCTCATGACGCCCGGCTGCTCGCGAATCGTACGGTCGACATACGTCGCGGCGGCAAGTGCCATGGCCATGTGACCGTCATGTCCGCAAGCGTGCATCTTGCCGGGATGGGTCGAGGCAAAGGCCGCCCCTGTCGCCTCCTCAATGGGCAGCGCATCCATATCGGCGCGAATCGCCGTGGCATGCGCGGCATCAACGCCGGCGTCGAAGAAAGCGCAGACGCAGCTGGGGCACGGATGGGTCACTTCGCAGGTGAGCGGTGCCAGCACGCCCTCGATATAGGCAATGGTTTGCGGAAGATCGAAATCGAGCTCCGGAATGCGATGGAGATCGCGGCGATAGCGACGGAGTTCTTGGAGCTCGGTCATAGAGGATCCCTTCGTGAGGCACATTTGTTGCAACTTATTGTGATACAGGATTGTGGCGCACATGTTTCCAGCATATCCCTGCATTTTTTAAACGTTATATACGAATACTCTTGTTTGGTAAAGTGCAACGTGATAGGGTCTTTACCACTTGATAGAGGCGCGGGCACGAAGAGCCGCGGGCGAGTCGGCAGGCTTTGACCCCGCGGGGAGGCGAAACCCGCCGAACTGGGTTTTTCGGGCACGAACAACCTGGTGGGCCTGTGGGAAACACCCACAGGACTGTCTGCAGCAATGCGGGAGCGCTATCCGGACATTGGGTCCACGCTATGCGGATTCGATGCGCAGATGGCGCCGTCTGGATAGCGAGGTTTACGGGACATGGCATTGACCCCCAACGAGGCATATGCGGCCAAGCAGCCGTTTGTGGACAAGGAGACGCTCGAGCATATCGTCGAGCAGTTCCCCACGCCGTTTCATCTATACGACGAGGCGGGCATCCGCCGCAACATGCAAGAGGTGCGCGACGCCTTTGCGTGGAACCCGGGCTTTAAGGAATACTTTGCCGTCAAGGCCAACCCCAACCCGGCACTCATCTCCATTCTCAACGAATACGGCTGCGGCTGCGATTGCTCGAGCTATACCGAGCTCATGATCGCCCGCTCGCTGGGTATCACGGGACACGACATCATGTTCTCGTCCAACGACACGCCGGCTGCGGACTTTGAGCTCGCCGACAAGCTGGGTGCCATCGTCAACTTTGACGACATCAGCCACATCGAGTTCTTTGAGCGCGTTGCGGGACCCATCCCCAAGACGGTCAGCTGCCGCTTTAATCCGGGCGGCCTGTTCCAGCTCTCCAACGGCATCATGGACAACCCCGGCGACTCCAAATACGGCATGACCACCGAGCAACTCTTCGAGGCCTTCCGTATGCTCAAGACCAAGGGTGCCGAGGACTTTGGCATCCACGCCTTCCTTGCCAGCAACACCGTCACCAACGACTACTACCCCAAGCTCGCGCGCATCCTCTTTGAGCTTGCCGTGCGCCTGGAGCGCGAGACCGGCGCACACGTCGCCTTCATCAATCTATCCGGCGGCGTCGGCATCCCCTACCTACCCGAGCAGCAGGCCAACGACATTCACGCCATCGGCGAGGGAGTGCACGCGGCATACGACGAGATCCTGGTCCCCGCAGGCATGGGCGATGTGGCAATCTACACCGAGATGGGCCGCTTTATGATGGGCCCCTACGGCTGCCTGGTCACCAAGGCCATCCACGAGAAGCAGATCTACAAGGACTATATCGGTGTCGATGCAAGCGCCGTCGATTTGATCCGCCCCGCCATGTATGGTGCCTACCACCACATTACGGTGATGGGTCAGCCGGGCGGCGCCGACAAGGGCACAGCGCCCGTCACGAACACCTATGACATCACGGGCAATCTGTGCGAGAACAACGATAAGTTCGCCATCGATCGCGAGCTACCGCATATCGACATGGGCGACCTGCTTGTAATCCACGATACCGGTGCGCATGGCTACTCCATGGGCTACAACTACAACGGACGGCTGCGCTCCGCCGAGGTCCTGCTGCGCCCCGATGGCGCGGCCGACCTCATCCGCCGCGCCGAGCGCCCGGGCGATTACTTTGCCACGCTCGACGTGCTGCCGTGCGGCCGAGAACTGTTGGCCAAGTCGCGCGCCGAAAGTGCCCGCCGCCGCGCCCAAGACGAGCGCCTGGCAGTCGCCGCCCAATGGAACAAGCGCATCCAGATCGCCGAAGCGAAGGAGAAGAACATGGACATCCGCAATCTCGAGGGCTCAATCGTCGCCCTGGTTACGCCGTTTAAAAAGGACGGCAGTGTCGACTTTGATGCGCTCGAGCGCCTTATCGATTTCCACCTGCAAAATGGCACCGACGCCATCCTCGCCCTGGGCACCACCGGCGAGAGCGCCACGATGACCGACGACGAGGACAACTCCGTTGTCGCCGCGGTGGTCAAGCAAGTTGCAGGACGCGTCCCCGTCATCGCCGGCTCGGGCTCCAACTCCACGCAGACCATGCTCACCAAGTCGCTCACTTACCAGGGCTTGGGAGCCGACGGTCTACTGCTCATTACCCCCTACTACAACAAATCCAACGAAGAGGGTATCTACCAGCACTTTAAGACCGTCGCCGATGCCGTAGACATCCCCTGCATCCTGTACAACATCCCCGGCCGCTGTGGCTGCGGCATCAGCGAGCGCAACGTGGAGCGCTTGGCCGCGCACCCCAACATCATGGGTATTAAGGAAGCCTCGGGCAACGTCGCCTACGCTGCCAAGATCGCCCACCTGCTGTCCGACAACTTCCGCATGTACTCGGGCGAGGACGCGCTCACCGTGCCGCTCATGAGTCTGGGTGCTTCGGGCACCATCAGCGTGTGGGCCGACGTGCAGCCGCAGCTCGTACATGACATGTGCCGCGCCTATCTGGACGGTGACGTGGCACGTGCCCGCGATATCCAGATTGCCGGCCAGCCGCTCATCAATGCCCTCTTTAGCGAGGTCAACCCCATCCCCGTCAAGGAAGCGCTCGCCCAGATGGGTATGATCGAGGCAAACTACCGCATGCCGCTGTGCCCCATGGCAGACGACACGCGCTCCGCACTTACCGATGCTCTGAAGGGAGCTGGTCTGCTTGATTAAGACCGTCATTATGGGAACGGGCCGCATGGGCTCGCTCATCCGCACTACCGCCGAGGGTATTGTCGACGCTGCCGGAGAGCCCGTTTTTGACATCGTCGCCCAGATCGGCTTCGACTTGTCCGAGCTCGAGAACGCTCCGGCAGCCGACGTCATCATCGACTTCTCGAACGTTGCGACCTTCGACGCCGTCGTCGCCTATGTCGAGCGCACGGGCACGGCGTTGGTCTCGGGCACCACAGGCTATACGCCCGAGCAGATGGATCGCCTGCGCGAGCTGGGTCAGAGCACCCGCGTCATGCACTCCGGCAATTACTCCATCGGTATCGCAGCCCTGCGTCATCTGGTGGCACAGGCCACGCGAGAGCTGCCCGGCTTTGACTGCGAAATCGTCGAGACGCACCACAACCAAAAGGTCGACGCCCCCAGCGGCACTGCCAAGTTGCTGCTCGACGCCGTCGTCGAAGCCGAGCCCGAGGCAGGCTACCACCCCGTCTATGGCCGCGAGGGCATGTGCGGAGCGCGCGACCCCAAGGAGATCGGCATGCACTCGCTGCGCGGTGGCACTGTCGCCGGCGTGCACAAAGTGAGTTTCTTTGGCCAGGACGAGGAGGTCACGCTCGCGCATCGCGCCACGAGTCGTCAGATCTTTGTCAACGGCGCCTTGGCAGCCGCGCAGAAGCTCGTCACCCGCGAACCCGGCTTCTATACGTTCGACCAGGTCATGTTTGCCTAACCAGGTATCAACCGGATCCACCCAAAGGAGAGACCGCAAATGAGCAACGCAGCCGAAATGGATGCACAGGAGATTATCAACTATATCGCCACCGCGCCCAAGAAGACGCCCGTCAAGCTGTACGTGCGCGAAAAGCCGGGCATGAAGGTCCAGTGGGGCAATGCGCATGTCTATGGCGGCCGCCGTGGCAAGACCGTCTTTGGCGACTGGGATGAGCTCAAGGCAATCCTCGACGCCAACGTCGATTCCATCGACTACTACGATGTGGAGAACGACTGCCGCAACTCCGCCGTGCCCATGCTCGACCTCAAGGGCATCAACGCCCGCATCGAGCCGGGCGCGATCATCCGCGACCGCGTCGAGATCGGCGACCGTGCCGTCATCATGATGGGCGCCATCATCAACATCGGCTCCGTCATTGGCGAAGGCTCCATGATCGATATGGGCGCCGTGCTGGGCGGTCGCGCCACCGTGGGCAAGAACTGCCACATCGGCGCCGGCACCGTGCTGGCAGGCGTCGTGGAGCCCGCCAGCGCCACGCCCGTCATCATCGAGGACGACGTTATGATCGGCGCCAATGCTGTGGTCCTGGAAGGCGTGCGCGTGGGCAAGGGTGCTGTCGTTGCCGCCGGCGCCGTGTGCGTCGAGGACGTCCCCGCCGGCGCCGTCGTGGCCGGTGTCCCTGCCCGCGTTATCAAGATGCGCGACGAGAAGACCGACAGCAAGACCGGTCTCGAGGAAGGTCTGCGCCAGCTCTAATAGTTACGCGGTTTTACCAAACCGCGTAACGGCTCGACGCTCCAAACGACCCAGAGCGGCAATCTGACGTTCAATCGTCGGGCATGACCAGAAGGTCAATGCCCTCCTCTTTCACGTCACCTTGCTCGCTCTGGGTCGTTTTCGCTGACTTATGCTCAACCTGCAACGTGATTAAGCCCCAAGTAAAAAGGCCGAAGCCCTCGTCCGAGGCTTCGGTCTTCATCATCTCAGGGCTCCGTCGTATTCAACCATGGCGGGTTGCTTTGACAGGCGCCCTACGGCCGTCTTATAGACCTCGGAACGATCGCGCCGCCCTATTGCTACAATCTCGGCAATCTCAACCATTCCGTCCTCTCGGATTCGGAAAACTATTTTGAGTCCCGCATTCCGCCATTTAATCTTTTTGCAGCCGGCGAGCTCGCCGTGAAGCGGCGTTCCGATTTCATCAGCGCGCGTCTTTAATTTTGCGACGGCAATACGGACGAGCCTGCGCTGGGATCCATCTAGTTTTTGATATTCCTTCTCGACGTCTCGATTCAAAAAGCCGACAACAAAATGCCCGCTCATTCGAAAAGGTCCTCGTCGGGAATCGCGTCCGGATCCATCGACTCAAGCTCCGCGAGGTCCTCGGCAGTTAAGGCGTCCTCAAACGGAACAAACTCATGCGGACCATGCTTGACTCGATCCGCAGCGATGCGATTTATCTCAAGTTCACGCAGATACTGCAGCGCGCCGTACATTTCCTCATAGGCAGCATAGTCGATAATCACGGTATCGATATCATTATGATCAGCAATGAACTGAGGCGCGCGTTTTGCGCGTTTACGAATGGTGGATAAGGACTTGCTTGCTTCGGTAGCAGAAACAACCTGGTCTTTTGTAAACACCGGTTTTTCCAGAACAAGTGGGGACATTTTGACCTCCAAAAAATAATCTGGATTATATTTCAAAGTATACTTCAAAATATAATCCAGACTTTTATTCAAAAGTTAAAAGCCTTATCGATTCTCGATGCTACCGATGTTTTTGAGCTCGATGGAGATGAGGCCGTTGGGCTCGTTGACGAACTCGATGTACTCGGAGTTTGAACCCATCTCGGCCGGGAAGCTGATCTCGATGCCCGTGTCGGTACGAATCTTATGATTGCGTACGGCCGCTCGCTCGACCTGCTTGCGCTCCACGGGCACGCGCTCGGGCACCTTCTCCTCGGTCAGCGCCGCACGCACGCTCTCCTTGATGACCGGCTCGTCCTCAAAGACCTCATCGACGATATCCCACGGCGGCAGTTCTTCGTCATCCTCAACCTTCTCGGCAACGGCAGCCTTAACCTTGGCGAGCGCTACGGCCGTGTTGGCGCCGTGCTCTTCGGCGACTTCCTCGACCACACGCGTCACGGTGTCGATGACTTCCTTGCCCGATACGCCCGTGTCGCATTGCAGCAGACCATCAGGGATAAGCATGCGATCCTCGCCGGCAATCTTGCGCTTCTTATCCACATAGCCGATCTCCATGGTGCTTGCACGCACGATGGCATAGCTCGGCACCTTTTGCGAGGGGTTTGGCAAAATGGCGTAGTGGCGCGCGATGTCGTTACGAACCTCGCCCTCTTCGCGACCCACCTCGTGCATGAATGCCTGCTTGGAGCCCAGCAGCATCACGGCAAACCAGCGGGCATCTTCATCATCGTCAAAGTCCGCCACAAGCACGTCGGTGGACTCGGCTTTCTCGGCCTTGGTGAGTTCGGAAGAGATGAACTCCGCAATCTGCTGAGACAAGTCCACGAACTCACGCTCACCAAAGAAATAGCCCTTGAGCTCGCCGCCAAACGCAGAGTTCTCCGCAAACGTGGCGCGCTTATTGTCGGCCGAGGTACGCGCGCGGCGCAGATGCGTGGTCAGAAAGCTGCGCACGGTACGGCTTTCGATATCCAGCTCGCGCTGGCTCATGACGTTGACGGCAGAGTCAAAGTCCAGGATATGCAGAATCGCGTGATTGATTTTCATATACGGCATTCCGTTCTAGATCGCTTTTAGCACGAACCAGTATAGCGGTCGAGTCCGCCCCAGGCGCATCGAAGATTGGTGCAGACAAACCTGTCCCCAATGCATAAAAAAGCGCCCGGGTCACATGGGCCCGGACGCCTTCATTGTAGCTTTTCGCTCTAGCGAGCTTGATTTAGCAGGAGAAGTCGACGCTGTCGATGATGTCCTTGAGGGCCTTTGCGGAGGCGGTGAGCTCATGCTGCTCGTCATCGTTCAGCGGCACGGGAACGCGGCAGACGACACCGTCGCGACCAACAACCGTCGGCATGGAGATGGCCAGATCGGACAGGCCGTACTCGCCCACCATGAGCGAGGAGACGGGCAGAACGGTCTGCTCGTCACGCATGACGGCAGTGCAGATACGCTTTACCGCCATAGCGACACCGTAGTAGGTGGCGTGCTTCTTCTCGATGATGGTGTAGGCGGAGTTCTTGACGTCCTCGGCAATGCGCTTCTCGGCAACCTCATGCTCCAGGTGGCCGTGAAGCTCGCAGAAGGTGTTCAGCGGCACGCCGGCAACCTGAGCGCTGGACCAGGCGACAAACTCGGAGTCACCATGCTCGCCCATGACGTAGGCCTGGACGTCGCGCGGGTCAACCTCGACGTGGGCGCCGAGCATCTGCTGCAGACGGCCGGTGTCGAGCACGGTACCGGAGCCGATGACATGGCCCTCGGGCAGACCGGACATCTTGATGGCGGCGTAGGTCAGAACGTCGACCGGGTTGGAGACGATGAGCAGAATGCCGTCGAAGCCAGACTTCTTAATCTCGGGAATAATGGACTTAAAGATGCTGACGTTCTTGTTGACCAGGTCCAGGCGGGTCTCACCGGGCTTCTGAGCAGCGCCAGCGGTGACGACGATCATGGCGGCGTCGGCGACATCAGAATAATCGCCGGCGTAGATCTTCATCGGCTCGGCAAACGTCATGCCGTGCGCAATATCCAGGGCCTCGCCCTCGGCGCGGTTCTTGTCCACGTCGATGAGAACCATCTCGGAGAACAGACCACTCTGCATCAGCGCGAACGCCGAAGACGAACCGACGAAACCGCAGCCGACAATAGCGACCTTCTTCTCGTTAACCATTAGAAACTCCCATCTCTCTCCACAAACAAGCCGCCCGGGAACGACCCGAGCGGCTTGACGTAATCCCAATGCATCCAATCGGGACTTTGATTATGCTCCTATACGCAGCCAAAAATCGACCGTTTACCGAAATTGTTTGCAGGATTCGTAAAATAACTGCACGAAATCGGTTTCGAGCTATTGACGAGCCCAAATAGTCTTCTAATACAGGCCCGCCTCGCGGATGGCCTCGACAGCCAAAGCGATCTGATCGGGCGGCAGGACCAGCGCCATGCGCACGTGCCCCTCGCCCGAAGGGCCAAAGCTCGCGCCCGGCGTCACCACAACGCCGGCCTTCTCCATAAGCTCCTCGCAAAACGCCATGGAATCGGTGCGGCCACCGGGAAGCTTGGCCCACACAAACATAGAGCCATGCGCGTTGGGACGCTCCCAGCCCAGGTCCTCAAGACCGTCGCACAGGGCATCGCGGCGCTCCTGGTACTTCAGACGTTGCGCCTCGACCTCATCGCGCGGACCATTGAGGCAGGCGATGGCGGCCTTCTGAATCGGGAAGAACATGCCAAAGTCGATCTGGCTGCGCAGCTTGGCAAAGGCAGAGACCACATCCTCACGGCCGACCAAAAAGCCGATGCGCGCACCGGTGACGTTAAACGACTTGGAAAGCGAGAAGAATTCCACGCCCACCTCGAGCGCGCCGGGATACTGCAGGAAGCTGCCGCCGGGCTCGCCGTCAAACACGATGTCGGAGTACGCGTTGTCATGGACGATCAGCAGGTCGTGCTCGCGGGCGAAGGCGATGATCTCCTCGTAGACCTCGGGCGTGCCCACCGAGCCCACCGGGTTGGCGGGCAACGACACGATCATGTACTTGGCACGATCGGCCACCTCGGGATCGATGCCCGCCACATAGGGCAGGTAATTGTGCTCCGCCACCAGCGGATAGTACTCGAGCTTGGCATCGGCGATCTTGGCGCCCGCCTCAAAGACCGGATAGCACGGATCGGGAACCAGAATGGTGTCACCCGGATCGAGCAGGGCCAGGCCCAAATGACCCACGCCCTCCTGCGTGCCGTTGCACGACTGCACCATGGACGGCGTAATGCCCGAAACGCCAAAGCGACGCTCATAGTAATCGCACACGGCCTGCTTAAGCTCGGGCAGGTCGCGCAGGGAATACTTCCACATCTCGGGATTTTGGGCGGCCTGCGTGAGCGCGTCGACCACGTGGTCGTACGGCTTAAAGTCGGGCGTTCCCACGCTCATGTTGTAAATGGTCTTGCCCTGAGCCTTCAGCGCAAGAAGTTTGTTGTTGAGCGAGGCGAAGACCTCCGCGCCAAAGCGGTCGAGACGCTGCGATGCCTGCATGGTGCCACCTTTCGATATAAAAAATACGGCGCTCCGACAAGAGCGCCGCGCGATACGGGCCATCAGATTGCAAAAGTGTAACGCTTGCAACCCCCGTATTGGTTCAATTTAGCCAACCTTAGTCAATTGGATTGAGCGCGTCGATCCGCGCAAGCCACAGACGCGAGCTGGCGTCACTCGGCATACGCCAATCGCCGCGCGGGCTGAGCGTCACCGAGCCCACCTTGGGACCATCGGGCAGACAGCTGCGCTTAAACTGCTGGGCAAAGAAGCGACGATAGAACGTACGCAACCACGTGTGGACGGTCTTGGCGTCATAGACACCCTCAAAGCTCTTGAGCGCCATACGGTAGATCTTGCCCGGCTCAAAGCCAAAACGCAGCAGGTAATAGAGGAAGTAATCGTGCAGCTCGTACGGGCCCACCAAATCCTCGGTCTTCTGAGCAATCTCACCGTCGCCCGTCGGCGGAAGAAGCTCGGGGGACACCGGCGTATCGAGGATATCGAGCAAGACCTCGGCAATACGCCCGCCAAAGACATCAGCGGCATAACGTACCAGATGGCGCACAAGCGTCTTGGGCACGCTCGCGTTGACGGCGTACATGCTCATGTGGTCGCCGTTATAGGTAGCCCAGCCAAGCGCCAGCTCCGACAGGTCGCCCGTGCCGATGACAAAACCGCCAGCCTGGTTAGCCAGATCCATCAGAATCTGCGTACGCTCGCGGGCCTGGCTGTTCTCGTAGGTCACGTCCTGAACTGCCGGGTCGTGCTCAATGTCCTTGAAGTGCTGCTCCACGGCCGTGTGGATCGAAACCTCGCGGAAGCTCACACCCAGGTCGCGAGCGAGCGACTCGGCATTCGACTTGGTGCGATGTGTCGTGCCAAAGCCGGGCATGGACACGGCTGTGATACCGGTGCGCGGCAGCCCCAGCGCATCGAAGGCACGCACGGTCACAAGCAGTGCCAGCGTGGAATCCAGGCCGCCCGAAAGACCGATGACTGCAGCCTTGGTACCCGTATGGGCAAGGCGAGTCTTGAGGCCGGCAGTCTGCAGATTGAGGATCGTCTCGCAGCGCCCGGCCAGGTCACCATGGTCGTCCGGCACAAAGGGCGCGCGGGGGAAGACACGGTCGATGTCGAGCGCATCGCGCAGGACAGGTTCTTCGGCCAGCACGCCCTCAAACGAAAACTCAACGGTCGTGGCCTCCGGCGCATCGTCCGCGCGCGTCCACGTGGTCGAACGACGGCGCTCGGCAACCAGACGGTCGAGGTCAACATCGGCCACCGCCATATCGCAGGTGAGGAGCTTCGTGGCGGCGAGCTTCGAACCGTTTTCGTAGACGAGGTTCTCGCCTGCAAAGACCATGTCGGTCGTGGACTCGCCCTCGCTCGCGTCTGCATAGGCATAGGCACAGTACAGGCGCGCGCTTTGGTTAGAGATAAGGCTGCGGCGATAGTCTGCCTTACCGATAATCTCGTCCGAGGCCGACGGATTGAGGATCACCGTCGCACCGGCAAGCGCCATCTCGGTCGAAGGGGGCGCCGGCACCCACAGGTCCTCGCAGACCTCAATACCGAGTACCAAATCCTCGACGCCCTCATCACAGCAGCGGTAGACAAGCCCCGAACCCAGCGGAACCGGACCCTGACCGGCAAACTCAACCCACACGGGATCGGCGGGCGCCGGAGCAAACCAACGGCGCTCATAGAACTCGCCATAGTTGGGCAGATACTTCTTGGCCGTGAGGCCCAAAAGCTCGCCCGCGCAGCACACGGCGGCACAGTTGTAGATATTCTCGGCCACCGCAACGGGAAGACCGATGGTAAAGACAATCGGCAGCTCGCGGGTTTCATCGAGAATATGTGCCAGTGCAGTCTCGCAGGTATGCAGTAATGTGCGGTTATGAAACAGATCAGCCGCGGTATAGCCAGTCAGATTAAGCTCGGGCAGCACCAGAGCACGAACACCGCGCTCGACCGCCTCGCGAACAGCCGCCAGCGCAACCTCGGCATTGCCCTCGACATCGGCCACGCGAATCCGCGGCGAGGCCGCCGCCACACGCAAAAAGCCATCAGACTGAGAAAGGTGAAGATTCATAAGAATGCTCCCGTGCGTAGACGCCATTCACAACAATTAGCAAGCCCTATTGTAGTTCAACCGCCGGGTGTAACCGCATCCCACCAATTTGGTGAGCTATTGATGAGTTGATGGTATCTGTTAAATGTCACGTACGATTCACATCTGGTGGGTACCCTGATGGCTACACGAAACGAAGCAGATTTACACCGGGAGGGCCCCGTATGACAACCAAGTACACCGACGCGCCGCGCACGCGCGTCATGACACCGGCCGCACTCAACAACGGCGTTCACGAAAACCATTCCATCGGACAGACCATGGCCATCGCGCCCAAAAAGGGCCTGTTCGACGACATTTCCATTCCCCAAATCATCGCCGGCGCCGCAGCTGCCGCCACGAGCGTCGCACTTGCTTCCAAGATCGGCATCGCCGGATCGGTGATCGGTGCCGCCGTGAGCTCGGTCATCACCGTTGTGTCCTCGCAGGTCTACCGCCACTTTATCTCTGCCAGCGCCGAAGCCCTCAAAGGTACGCACGCCGCCGTCGACTACCCTGCCGGCGCTTATGAGCCCGTTGACCTTAATGCCGAGGAGCACCTGGGCGGCGCCGCGACTACGCAGGAGATGCGCCAGGTTGCGGGGCGCGCGACCACGGCGCGCGTCGCCCCCAACAGTCTGCGTGCCAAGGCGGCGGCAGAGCGCAGCCAGACGCAAAAGAAGGTCATCGTCTTCTCGATCGCCATCGCCATCGTCGCGGTCATCTCCTGCGCCGGCGCCATCCTTATCACCACCGCCGGTGAGGGTCTGGGCGAGCGCCCCGAGCCAATCCTATCGTCGCGCATGACCGAGCACGACGCGGATAGCTCAGATCAATCGCAAAGCCAGCAGGACGACTCGCAGGGCGACTCCGCATCCACCGATTCGTCCTCGAACGCCCCCGATCAATCGCAGAACGCCGATTCCTCTGTGAACAACAGCGGCACGCAATCCGGCACGACTGACTCAAGCCAAACGACCGACGGCTCTCAACCGAGCACGGGCGACCAGACGAGCGGCAATACATCGGGCACAAGCTCCACCGACAACAGCAACACCAATAGCTCGAACAGTTCGAACAGTTCGAGCGGATCCGCGTCCGGCACGCCATCTGACAGCTCGAGCCAAGGCACGGCATCGGGCAACTAAGCACGTTTGCCTCTCATAGATAACCGACCTGCATAACGGGCGCGAACCGGCAAACGGTCGCGCCCGTTTGCCATGGGCGACGAGATGGCAAGCCCCATGCGATGGTAAGATGCTTTGGTGTGTATAGAGGAGATTTGCCATGAGCAAGACAATAGTTAAGCCCACACTATCGTTGGGCAACCACATCTATCTGTATCGCCTGCTGCGCGATGCGATTGGGTGCGGCAAGCAAACGTTTATGACGCAGGTCGAGGAGGCGCTCGCCGCTGGTGACATGGCCGCTTATGACCTGGGCTTCGAGTCCACGCGCGAGCTGCTCGAGGAGCTCGACGACTGCATTAAGCTGACCGTCTTTAAAGGCGGCCGCCTGTATGCCACCGTCATCGCCAACGAGGCCTGGGATGCCGCCCTTGCCAAAGGCGAGGACAAGCCCAAGGCTGCCAAGGGCGCCAAGCAGTCCTACAAAAAGAAAAAGCGCGGCGAGAAGGACCTGAAGGCCGTGCGCCCCAAGCACGTTAAGCGTCCCGAGCCAGAAGCCATGGTTGAAGCCGTACCGGAACCCGAGCCCGAGACAGAGATCGAAGTCGCTATTGAGGTAACGGCAGGAGCCGAAACCGAAATCGCCGCCACGACCGATCCCGAGGTCATATCAGAGCAGGAAGCCACTGCGGAGCTCGACGAGGCTCCCAAGTCGACAACCGAAGAAGCCGCCAACCAACCCGAGACGTCTGCGTTCCAAAACAGCGATGTCTTTGGCGACGAGGCCGAGGACGATCAGTCCGACGAGCCCGACGATCAAGACGCTACCGAGTCGACGCCAGAGCCCGAGACGCCGCAGCCCGCCATCTCGCTCACGGTCGTCTATGACCCCGAGAACGCAAACGCCGGCATCACCACCATGGCCTCCACGCCAGCCGAGGCAAAGTCGAGCGTCGAGAACGAGAACGCGACGCAGGTTGAGGTTGAAACCGCAGCCGCAGACGCGCCCGTCACCGTGGAGCCCGCAGATTCTACGATCAAGCCGGAAGCGACGCCAAAGCCCGCACACGTCATCGAGTCCGTGCCCGCCGCTGCTTGCGGCCAAATTCCCGCACCGGCACCGGCTTCGGCACCCGCGGCGGTCCCAACCCCCGCACCCGCAGCACCGACCATCCCCGAGGACTTCCCCGTCGATTTCACAACCGAGGTCTTCTGCCCCGGCCCGTTGCTACACCAGCTGTCGACCTATCTCCCCTACGGCGCCGACACGCTCGGCATCGTCGGCGAGTACTACTGGATCGCCCGCGAGCGCGGTACCATCGAGGCCACGCGAAACCGCGCAAGCTTCCCCCTGCGCTACACGCAGGCCGGCGAGCGCCACGAAGTCACCGTGCGCATCCGCCGCAACACCACCGGCGGTCTTGGAGCCACCTGGACCATCGACAAAGTCGAGCCTTCTACCAAGTAAAATAGGGACGATAACCCTCAAGGTTATCGTCCCTTTCTCGTTAGGTCACCTGAGCTCGACTAATCGCGCGTCAGCTTGCGGTGAATACGATGCGGCTGGGCTGCGTCCTCGCCCAGGCGCTCGATGCGGTTGGCCTGATAGGCCTCGAAGTTGCCCTCAAACCAATACCAGTTGCCCGGATTCTCGTCGGTGCCCTCCCACGCCAGAATGTGCGTGGCGACGCGGTCCAGGAACATACGGTCGTGGCTAATGACCACCGAGCAGCCCGGGAACTCGAGCAGTGCCGCCTCGAGCGAGGACAGCGTCTCGACGTCGAGGTCGTTCGTGGGCTCGTCGAGGAGCAGCAGGTTGCCGCCCTGCTTGAGCGTAAGCGCCAGGTTCAGACGGTTGCGCTCGCCACCGGAAAGTACGCCAGCGCGCTTCTGCTGGTCCTGGCCCTTAAAGCCAAAGCTCGCCACGTACGCGCGGCTGGGGACCTCGGTCTCGCCGACCATCATGTGGTCCAGGCCGTCCGAGACGACCTCCCACAGGTTCTTGTCGGGGTCGATGCCGGAGCGGTTCTGATCGACATAGGAGATCTTGACGGTCTCGCCCACCTCGAGCTCGCCCGAAGTCAGCGGCTCCAGGCCCACGATGGTCTTGAAGAGCGTGGTCTTGCCCACACCGTTGGGGCCGATGACGCCCACGATGCCGTTGCGCGGCAGGGTGAACGATAGGTCGTCGATGAGCACGCGACCGTCGAACTCCTTGTGCAGGTGATGGGCCTCGAGCACCTTGTTGCCCAAACGCGGGCCCACAGGGATGCGGATGTCGGTCCAGTCGAGCTTCTGGCTTGCGCGGGCCTCGGCCTCCATCTCCTCATAGCGAGCCAGACGGGCCTTGTTCTTGGCCTGGCGGGCCTTGGGGCTGGAGCGCACCCACTCGAGCTCGGCCTCCATGCGCTTGGCGAGCTTGGCGTCGCGGTTGCCCTGAGCCTCGATACGCGCGGCCTTGGTCTCCAGATACGTGGAGTAGTTGCCTTTGTAGGGATAGAGGTGACCACGGTCGACCTCGCAGATCCACTCGGCAACGTTATCCAGGAAGTAGCGATCGTGTGTGACGGCAAGCACCGCGCCCTGGTAGTTGTGCAGGAAGTGCTCGAGCCACAGGATCGACTCGGCGTCCAGGTGGTTGGTGGGCTCATCGAGCAGCAGCAGGTCGGGAGCTTCGAGCAGCAGCTTGCACAGGGCCACGCGACGGCGCTCGCCGCCGGAAAGCACATTGACCGGCATGTCGGAATCGGGCAGCTGCAGGGCATCCATAGCCTGGCCGAGCTTGGAATCGATATCCCAGCCGTCGGCGGCATCGATTTCGTCCTGGAGCTTGCCCATCTCGGCCATGAGGGCATCCATGTCGCAGTCCGGGTCGCACATCTCCTCGCCGATCTTATTGAAGCGATCGACCTTGGCGATCATGTCGCCAAATGCCATGCGCACGTTCTCGATGACGGTCTTGTCGTCGTCGAGCGGCGGCTCCTGCTGCAGGATACCCACGGTGTAGCCGGGGGTAAGTCTGGCATCGCCGTTGGAGACTTCCTCGATGCCGGCCATGATCTTGAGCAGGGTCGACTTGCCCATGCCGTTAGGGCCCACGACGCCGATCTTGGCACCGGGATAGAAGCTCAGGGTCACGTCGTCAAGGATCACCTTGTCGCCATGAGCCTTGCGAGCCTGATACATCTGGTAGATAAACTCTGCCATTTGCCTGTTTTATCCTTTCTACCTGCTGTTTCCCTATTCTTGTTTCGCTTTAGTGGAAACGAGATGAGAAAACCAGCTCTAAAACGTAACGAAAAAGGGGCACGGTTACCCATACCCCCTAATACTACCTGGGAAAAGTCCCCCGGAACATACTATGAACTGCGTACGCTAGTTTTCCGCAACCTTAACGAGCAGCTCGCTGCGATTTGCGCCACAGCAGATACGAGTAGACGTAGACGACTCCGACCGAACCAAACGCCAGAACCGCAATCACCGCGGCGACAACTTCACTTGAAAGCACGCTACCCGCAACGCCCATCACAATCAGACCAACACCCAGCACCATAAAGCAGGCACCGCCAAAACGGTGCGTACGGCGCCAGTTCTCGGGATCGGCAAGCGCCCAGGGCGTCTTGATACCAAGCGTATAGTTCTGCTTCACACGCGGCAAGTAGTTGCCTACGCCAATGAACAGCAAACCGACAGCACCGGAAATCAGCACGTTGACCGAACCGACCGCCGGCACCACGCCCCAGACCGTAAGCTCTCCCAGCCAGCTTATACCACAAATGAACAGGGTGAAGGCGATTACGAAGCCCTGATAGAACTTGCCCGAGGTTCGATATGCCTCACCTTTGGGATCGATGCGCGGCACCACGTAGAACATTGCGAGAAGCACCAGGGGCAGCACGCCAAGCGCGGAGGCCTTCCAGCTGGGACCCCAACCGTCAACGCCGTTCGCGCCCCAGTGCGTGGGAATCTGCGCAGGCAAGCTCGGCATCACCATAAGGTGCGCTACGATATTGGCGACGCATAGAGCGACCAGCGCGATCCACACGCGTGGCGATACCCCCGTGGCGTGAATGCCCTTGTTTTCGTTATTCATCCTTACCACCTTCAGTGTTTGTAAAGCCCATAAACCAACCGATCAAGTCCTGCATGACGGTGGTGTTTAAGCTGTAAACGATGTTTTGGCCATGACGTTCATCGGTCACCAACCCGGCGTTTTTGAGCGTCGCCAAATGATGGCTCAACGACGGCTTGCTGATGTCAAAATGCTCGGCAAGCTCCCCAGCCGTGCGGTCGCCCTCGCGTAGTAGTTCCAAAATGCGCCGCCGCGTAGGATCGGCCAGCGCTTTAAAACCCTCTCCCGGCATAGGACCTCCTCTCATCATTTCGTTCGACGCGCACACTATACTCGATATTTAAATGTTTGTCTAATTATCTAATCTTATACTCAAAAAAATAGCCGCCCCCGCGTAATGCGAAGACGGCCACTTCTCACGCCATAAACGTGTTTCGGAGTTGGCTAACCCGCGGCAACGGGCGCCATCTGCTTCAATCTTATGCGAATCCCGATCCCATTTCAACAAACCCCAAGGGTTCAAATGGAATCGTGATAATACCTATAATGGCGATAGCTAAAACACGACCTGCTTCCCCATCGGAGGATATTTATGACCGAAACCGCTGCCGCAGCCGCCATCGAGACACGCGACACCAAGCTCGAGATCATCATGGGCCGCGAGGCACTCGATAAGCTCGCCGATGCTACGGTGCTGGTGCTCGGCTGCGGAGGTGTGGGCTCCAATTGCTGCGAGGCACTCGCCCGCGGCGGCATCGGTCATTTCGTCATTCTGGACAAGGACATCATCGCGCCCAGCAATATCAATCGCCAGGCCATCGCCTTCCACAGCACCGTCGGCAAGCGCAAGGTGGACGTGATGGAAGCCATGATTCGCGATATCAATCCCGCCGCCACCGTTATCAAGCGTACCGAATACCTGTTGAGCGATAACATCGACGAATTCTTTGCGAGCGTTTTTGAGCAGACGGACGGCAAGCTCGATTACGTCGTCGACGCCATCGACACCATCTCGGCCAAGCTCACTATTGCCAAATATGCTCAGGACCACGACATTCGTTTGGTTAGTTCCATGGGCGGGGCTAACAAGCTCCATCCCGAGTGCCTCCGCTTTGCCGACATCTTCGATACGGTACGTGACCCCATGAGCCGCATTATGCGCAAAGAATGTAAGAAGCGCGGAATCAAGAGCCTACATGTATTGTTTAGCTGCGAGGAATCGGTTAAGACACAGCCCCGCGACCCTTCCAACATCCACGAGCGTACCGAGCTAGGAACCGCCAGCTTTATGCCGCCCATCATGGGTCAGATGATTGCCGGCGAGGTTATCCGCCAGATCAGTGGGCGCGGCACCGAGCACGTGCGCGCCGATGGCCAGCGCCTGGACTAGCGGAGCGCGCCGAGATGGAGCCCCGGTTAATTGATGCACACTGCCATCTTGATTTGATGGCTTACCCGAATGCTGTTGCCGACGAAACTGCGGCTATAGGGCTGGGGGTCTTTGATTGCGGGGTCGACCCGCGCGACTTCGCGGCAGCAAAAAAGCGGGCCAGCCGTTACCCAAACATTATCGCGGGCGTTGGCCTCCATCCCTGGTGGCTCGCCGACGGCCGCTGCGGTCCTGCCGAAGTCAATCTGCTTTGCAAAGTTGCTGCCCAAGAGCGCTACATCGGCGAAGTCGGACTCGACTTTTCCGCGCGCTTTGCCGGAAGCGAACCGCTGCAAATACAGGCACTTGACCGGCTCTGCGATGCGCTCGTGCAGTGTCCTCTTGCCGGGCGCGTAATATCGATTCACGCCGTTCGTTCGGCAGGAGCCGTACTGGACGTCCTCGAATCGCATGGTCTACTCATCCCAAGCCCCGACTCCCCCGCTATCATCTTCCACTGGTTTAGCGGCACTTCGGACGAACTCGTCCGCGCGCGTAATGTGGGCTGCTATTTTTCCGTGAACGATCGTATGCTCGCCACCAAGCGCGGTCGCGAATACGCACGACAGATTCCGCTCGACCGCTTACTGCTCGAGACCGATGCACCAGCGGAGGCAAACACAGAAACAAGCGCGCAGTCGCTCATCAAATCGCTCACAAGGACCTCGATGCGCATTGCCTCACTCAAAAACTGTGACGCAAAGCGCATCGAATCGGCAGTTTTAGCAAATGCGCACTCTATTTTTGGCCTTCGCTAGCCCCTGTATGCAAAAAGACGACAACGATACCATTATGACGGTAGACGTGCCGTCCAAGTCCTACGCAAGCTCCAGCAACTCCGGCAGCTGGTCGATAATCTTGTCCGCGGCATCTTGGCTAAAGCCGAAGCGTTCCTCGCGCTTGGCAATGACCGTCAGGCCGGCTCGCTTGCCGGCAGTGATACCAGGCACCGAATCCTCAACGCAGCAGCAGCGATTCGCGGGCAGTCCCAGCAGGTCCAGCGCATGCAGGTAGATGTCGGGCTCGGGCTTGCTCTCCTTAAACTGCTCGCCGCTCACCACATACTCAAAGGCATCCGACAGCCCGCACGCATTGAGCACTTCCTCGATGCTATCCATGGGAGACGAGCTGGCAAGCGCCACGCGAACGCCGCGGCGCGGCAGCTCTCGAATCGTATCCACGGCGCCTGGGTTAATCAAAGCCTGATAGTCGCGCGGACGCTTATGCGCCCACTCGTCCCAACGGGCCAACGCTTCCTCGCCAGATAAATGCCCCTTACCGGCGCGCTCAAACCAATCGACCAGCATATGCAGGAAGAACTGATGTGAGGTACCGACCTGCCCGTTCAACTCCTCTTGAGTCAGGTTAAGCCCAAGCTCCTTGGCAAACGCGGCAGTCTCGCCCAGGTAGTAATACTCGGTATCGACAATGACGCCGTCCATGTCAAAGATAACGGCGTCGAACGGAAATGCGGACACGGCACCCTCCCTAACAAAAGGGCGCCTGTAAGCAGGCGCCCGAACCATGCATTAATCGGCGATTCTAACCCAGCAGCTTATCCAGCGCCACCGCAATGCCGTCTTCGTTGTTATTGGCAGTCACCATCTGGGCCACGGCCTTAACCTCGTCAACCGCGTTGCCCATGGCAACACCGGTGCCGGCCCACTCAATCATGGACTTGTCGTTCTGGCCGTCGCCAAAAGAGACGACCTCGCTGGCATCGATGCCGAGCTTGGGCAGGGCACCCTCGAGCGCGCGGGCCTTGTCGATACCGGGCGCCGTAAACTCAAAGTACCAGTCGGCCGTAAACATACCCGAAAGCGTCTGAGTAAAGGGCGCATACATCTCCTCGTGATGCGCTTGCAGATAGGCCGGGTCGCCCGCAGTGAGCAGCTTGTCCACGGGATAAGTGTCCACGACCTCATGCAGGCTCTCCACCTCGCGAATCTTAAGATCGCACGCGTCGCGTTCATACTTGACGATATTCTTCTGCGAGCCATCCGGCAGCGTAATCATGCAGCGGTACGAATCCTCGACATGCAGATCGCGACCGAGTGAAATCATAGGGATCACGTCGAAATTGCGCAGATGATCAATCAGGCGATGCAATTCATCGGTAGGCATAGCCTGATCGAACAGCACCTCGTCGGTCTGGGCATCGACGACGTGAGCGCCATTAAAGGCCACCAGCAGACCGTCATGGTTTTGAAGGTCGAGCTCCTGCGCCAAGGCGTGCAGCCCCCATGCGGGACGGCCCGAAGCCAAAATGAGCTTAATGCCCGACTCCTGCGCCGCGAGCAGCTTCTCGCGCGTACGCGGGCTGATGACCTTTTGGTCGTTGGTGAGCGTACCGTCGATATCCATTGCGATGGCTTTGATTGCCATATGCGCCTCCTTGCATCGTTTTTATCGCGCACTATCTTATCCGAGCCGGGGCACGTTCGCACAGCGCACGTATGACGGTTGCAAAACCACCCCATTTGAAACAAAGGCAAAAAAGTACTTGCAAAGACGCGTTCCGACATATAAGTTGATAAAAGACCGCCGTTGCGGTTTTAAGTAGATCGAGCATATGAAGTTTGAGTTTTAGCGTGTAAGAGAAGGAAGATCGGCAAAGTACAACCCCAAACGTAATGACAACTTAATGAGGTAACTGCCACATGTGAGGCACCTAGGGCATTGCTGTCTCGATTTTGAGCACGATGCCTTCCGCCTTGCATGGGCCGTTCCATCCCGCCCCTGCAGCAACTGTCTCACGGGCTCATTGAAAACCGCATAGCACCCCAACGTCAGCACATCACCCACGGCAAGCACATCACTCACGACAACCAACACATCAACAAACAGCACGAACATCAACCGATTGGAGAAGCTATGACAAACCACCACGCTGAAGACGGCGATAAGAAAAGCATTCTGGATGCCCGCATTGAGCGAGCATATGCAAACGAATATGACGCCGCCTTTGCCGCCGCGACCATCAAGAACTACGCGTCGCTACCGCTCGCGACGATCTTGGCCGACCACCCTCAACTGCTGAAGCGCTGCACAAAGATCATGGGCGACCCCGACATTCGCAAGCTGACAGACCCCTATGCCCCAAAACGCGGCAACGATTCGTACGTTCTTGCCGTAGGCTGCCTAGCCCATATGCTTACGGCGCTCGACACGAAACTCAAGCTCGAATGGGAACCCGACGAGCGTCATGAACTCGAAAGCAAGCGGAACACCCTGCGCACCGCACTGTTCCTTCCGTTGGACGGCCTCAAGCGCTGCAACGTCGAGCTCAATACACAGGCGCGGCAAAAGCCCGGGACCACGGGGCAGAAAACTCCAAGACCCCATGCGGCCATCGTCGACCGCAACCGATATAACCGCATGACCGCGCACTTTTCCGCCGAGGGAGCAGCCATAAGGACGCTGATCGACCTGCTGTGCCTCCTGAGCATCAACGAGCTATTTGAGGGCTATCTCGCCCTTGTTCCCGCGACGGCACCCAAGTCGGTAGCAAAGATCATCGAGACCTGCAGACGCCAGTTTGAGCGCCATCGCAATGGCAGCGAGATGAACGCCAGCATCGCGCAGTACTACGCGGCTCATTACAAAAATGACGGATGTGCCCCTGTCGAGCATCAGCTGCGGCTCGCCTACACCACGCCCGTCGCAACGCTCCATCGCTTTGGAGCCCTTGGCGCTTGCGAGCCGTACGAACAGGCAGCCTGCCCCACAACCGAGCTCGATCTCAGGCTCGGACGAACCCTGTAGCCCGCCAGCCCCTCCGCGGGCAACAATCCTATTCCACAACACAACCAACAGAAAGGAGTCCTCATGGACACCAATCATTCCCCCATCATCAGCCCCCTCACCATGCGTGAATCCGCCCGAGGTATCACGCTCACCAGCATTTACGATGAGATGCTCGCCCGTCGCGAGCTCTCCGTCATGGGAAACATCGAAACCCCGATGGCCCACGACCTATGCCAGCAGATCCGCCTGCTCGATGCCGCCGACCCCAGCCGCCCCATCACCATATTTGTCGCCAGCGCCGGCGGAAGCGTGCGATCGGGTCTTGCGATCTATGACGCCATGCGCCTCGCATCGTGCCCCATCCGCACCGTCTGCCTGGAATTCGCCGCGTCCATGGGCGCCGTGATCTTTATGGGCGGCGACGATCGCCGTATGGCGCCCCATGCAGAGCTCATGATTCACGACCCGCTGATCCCCCAGGGGGCAGGCGGCTCGGCACTTGCGCTGCAGGAAACCAGCCGGCGTCTCATGCAGACCCGCAAGACCCTCACGCAAATCCTCTCGGACCGCAGCGGCCTCACGCCCAAGCGCATCCAGTCCCTCACCGCAAAAGACACCTACCTTTCGGCCGAGCGCGCCGTCGAGCTCGGCTTTGCCCACGAAATCCTCTCGACCACCAAGGAGGTCGCCCATGTCTAACCTCACCAGCCGCCTCGCCGCATCTGAGTCCGCATCGTCCACCATCCTCGCCAAGGATCGAATGCTTTCCTGCGACACCCGCCAAACGGGACTCAACAACAACGCACTTGTGATCGGCCCCTCGGGAGCCGGCAAGACCCGAAACGTCCTCAAGCCCAACCTGCTGCAAATGAACGCAAGCTACATCGTGCTCGACACCAAAGGCACGCTCTGTCGCGAAGTGGGACCCGTGCTGGCAGCCCACGGCTACCGCGTGCAATGTCTCAACTTCGCCGACCTCAACACCGTCCCGGCCCTTGCGCCCGGCATCGAGCGCTGCGGCTACAACCCCCTGAGGCACATTCGCCGCAAGGCGGACGGCAGGCCCAACCAGCAGGACATCCTCTCGGTGGCAAAGGCCATCTGCCCCATCGAGGACAACAACCAGCCTTTTTGGGATCATGCGGCGGCAAACCTGCTGTCGTGTCTTATCGCCTACGTCACCGAACAGCTACCCGCCGACGAGCAGACGATCAGCTCGGTCATCAAGCTGATCGAGCACCTGCAGGACGGTGCCACGGGTCGATTGTTTGACGACCTGATCACGATCGACCCCCAAAGCTATGCCCTCTCGATATGGCGGCGCTACGCCATTACGCAAAATGCCGAGCGCATGCACGCGAGCATCGTCGGCATCCTTGCCGAAAAGGTCATGTGTCTGGGATTCGACGGTGCGGCACAGCTCTATCGTGAGTGCCATCAGGTGGACTTCGCTTCCATGGGACACACCCCCTGCGCCCTATTTGTAACCGTGAGCGATATTGACCGCAATCTCGATCCGCTGACCGGCCTCTTTATTTCGCAGGCGTTTATGGGCCTCATTCGTGAGGCCGATAGGCAGCCCGACGGCAGCCTGCCCGTGCCCGTGCGCTTTATGCTCGATGACTTCGCAAATCTGCAGATCCCCCAGATCGACAACGTGCTCTCGATTATCCGAAGCCGCAACATCTGGGCAACGCTGCTGCTGCAGTCGACCAACCAGCTCGATGCGCTCTATGGCGAGGCACGCGCACACTCCATCATGGGCAACTGCGACACGCATCTGGTGCTGGCGTTCCAGGATCCCGAGAGTGCCCGGGTGTTTTCCGAACGCGCCGACGCGCTGCCCAGCACGCTCATGGCGACGCCGATCGATCGCTCGTGGCTCTTTGTGCGCGGCCACACTCCCGAACAGGTCGAGCGCTTTAGGCTCGAAGACCATCCGCTCTACGGGGAGCTGCCCGAGGCGCAGCGAGACCATGCGGAGGCCGAGATCTAGGCGCAGGGTTCTCGCGGCGCGCGGCGCCCCGGCGATGTTCCACAAAGGCCGTGCGCCCCGGGACTACGGCAAAGCAAAGGGGCCCGCATCCGATAGGATACGGGCCCCTGACTATAAGGCGCGATGCGTTAACAGCAGCGACTACTTACGATGCGCGCGATAGAACTCGATGAGCGCCTGGGTCGAAGCGTCCTGCTCGGCCTTGGCGGCGTCGTCGTGGAAGGCCGGGGTAATCTGCTTGGCAAGCTGCTTGCCCAGCTCGACGCCCCACTGGTCGTAGGAGTCGATGCCCCAGACCGTGCCCTCGACAAACGTGATGTGCTCGTACAGGGCGATGAGCTCGCCGAGTGCGAACGGGGTCAGCGTGTCGCCGAAGATCGAGGTCGTCGGACGGTTGCCCTCAAAGCAGCGGGCCGGGACGATCTGCTCGGGCGTGCCCTCGGCACGGACCTCGTCGGCCGTCTTACCAAAGGCGAGTGCCTTGGTCTGGGCCAGGAAGTTGCCCAGGAACAGCTCATGCACGTCCTGGCCGCTATCGGTCGCAGGGTTGGCGGTATTGGCGAAGGCGATGAAATCGGCCGGGACCACCACGGTGCCCTGGTGCAGCAGCTGGTAGAAGGCGTGCTGACCGTTGGTGCCGGGCTCGCCCCAGAAGATCTCACCGGTGTCGGAGGTCACGGCGCTGCCGTCCCAGCGGACGTGCTTGCCGTTGGACTCCATGGTGAGCTGCTGCAGATAGGCCGGGAAGCGGTGCAAGTACTGGCAGTACGGCAGCACGGCGTGGCTCTTGGAACCGAAGAAGTTGACGTACCAGACGTTGAGCAGGCCCATCAGCGCGACGGCGTTGTTCTCGAGCGGGGTATTGCAGAAGTACTCGTCGATGGCGTGGAAACCCTCGAGGAACTGCTGGAAGCGCTCGGGGCCGAGCACGACGATCAGCGACAGACCCACGGCGGAGTCAACGGAATAGCGGCCACCGACCCAGTTCCAGAAACCAAAGGCGTTAGCGGGGTCGATGCCGAAGGCCTCGACCTTGTCGAGTGCGGTGGAAACGGCAACGAAGTGCTTGGCCACGGCCTCGGCGTTCTGCTCATCGGAGCCGTCGATGGCACCCTGAGCCTTGAGCTGCTCGAGCATCCAGGTCTTGACCTCGCGAGCGTTGGTGAGGGTCTCGAGCGTGGTGAAGGTCTTGGAGACGATAATCACGAGCGTGGTCTCGGGATCCAGGCCCTTGAGCTTCTCGGCTTGGTCGTTGGGGTCGATGTTGGAGATATAGCGGCAGTCGATACCGGCGTCGGCGTAGGGACGCAGGGCCTCGTAAGCCATGACCGGGCCCAGGTCGGAGCCGCCGATGCCGATGGACACCAGATGCTCGATCTTCTTGCCGGTAACGCCCTTCCACTCACCGGAGCGCACGCGCTCGGCAAAGGCGTACATGCGGTCGAGGACCTCGTGCACGTCGGCGACGACGTCCTGGCCGTCGACGATGAGCTGGCCCTTCTCGGTTGCCGGGCGGCGCAGCGCGGTGTGCAGGACGGCACGGTCCTCGGTGGTGTTGATGTGCTCGCCGGAGAACATGGCGTCGCGGCGCTCCTCGAGCTTCACCTCGCGGGCAAGATCGCACAGCAGCTTGACGGTCTCATCGGTCACCAGGTTCTTGGACAGGTCGAAGTGCAGGTCACCGGCGTCAAAGCTCAGCTTGTTCACGCGCTCTGCATCGGCAGCGAACCAGGCCTTGAGGTCGATACCTTCGGCCTCGAGCTTCTCCTGATGAGCCTCGAGCGCCTTCCAAGCGGCGGTCGACGTAGCGTCGATAGGTGCGGCAACAGTTGCCATAAAGTCCTCCTCAACATACGGGCGCAAACCTCCATGCGCCCGGATAATCAGATGCCCCTATTCTAGCGCAGGTCAAGACCGTAATCAGCGAGCGTTGCCAATCCGCCCCCAAACGGCGACCGACCAAAAAGGGACAGGTTTATTTTGGCAGGTCAAACGCTTTACCTACCAAAAATAGCCCATCTCTTTATGGCAGACATTAGGCCGCGGCGCACACGCTGCCGAGCAACTCGCGCAGAGGAGACCCAATGCCCTCAAGCAGTTCGGGAGCGATAATGGCAAAAACGGGAACCTCACCGGCCCCCACGACAGCAGGCACTTTGCCCTCCGAGACAATGCATCCATAAGGGACAAAACCGTCTTCGCCGGCATCGAGCGCCGCCATGCGACGCGCGAGTTCGCGCGCAAAGCCAGCAGTATCGGCATCGCCGATCGCCAGGACAAAGTCCGCGCCTTCGTCGGTCGCCAGGGCCACGGCCTCGTCGATCAGCTCGTCTCCCCCGTCGCCCTCAACCGAGCCGCAACGAAAAAGCACGCGCTCGAGCAGAGCTCGGTCAAGCGAGCCGAGCGCCGCCGAGACAAGCTCATCGCGCGTATGTTTGTCGCCACCCAGCACCACCAGCGCCTTGGTGCCGCCGTAGTGAGCGACCAATCGTCCACACCAGCGAGCCACGTCTCCATCCGCAACAAGGCGCGTCGGCATACCAAACCCATAGTTGACCATTATCCCCACAACCCTTCCGTGCTTTATGGTGGTATCGATCGTTAGGCTCATGCTACGAAGCGAGGTTTTCCGGGCTGTTTCGCGCTCTTTAGCGCTGCGTTAAAACCCGATGCAACCGCCCGACCATACCTGCCAAAAAGGGACAGGTTTGTTTTGGTCGGTCAAGCGTTTTACCTACCAAAATAAACCTGTCCCTTTTTGGCAGGTTTTGACGATGTCCGGACGAGCGGGTATTATCGAACATGTATTCGATAAGAACATGTGTTTGATGGGAGAACGCGTGGGGCACGGGCGTCACACCTATATCTGCATCGACCTCAAGACGTTTTACGCCAGCGTCGAGTGCGTCGACCGCGGGCTCGATCCGCTCACCACCCACCTGGTCGTTGCCGACGAATCACGCGGGCGTACGACCATCTGCCTCGCCATTACCCAGGCCATGAAAGACCTCGGGATACACAACCGCTGCCGTCTGTTTGAGATTCCCGACGGCATCGACTACATCAAGGCCGTACCGCGCATGCAGCACTACATGGAGGTGTCGGCGCAGATCTACGGTATCTACCTTGAATACGTGAGTCCGCAAGACGTTCACGTCTACTCAATTGACGAGTGCTTTATCGACGTGACACCCTATCTAGAGCTCTACCATACCAATGCCAAAAGCTTTGCCTGCATGCTGCGCGATGAGGTCCTCGCGCGCACCGGCATCACGGCGACAGTCGGTATCGGCCCCAACCTATTCCAGGCCAAGGTCGCGCTCGACATTACCGCTAAGCACGTACCCAGCCGCATCGGCATACTCGACGACGAGACCTTTCGCAAGGAGATCTGGCCCCATCGCCCCATCACCGATATCTGGGGTATCGGCCCCGGCGTGGCAGCCCGCCTCGAAAAGTACGGGGTATACGATCTGATGGGTGTCGCCGCGCTCGACGAAAACCTGCTTTACGACGAACTCGGCGTCAATGCCGAGTATCTCATCGACCACGCCTTTGGGCGCGAGCCGACAACTATCGCCGATATTCAGGCCTATCGCCCGCAGGCAACTTCAACCACCACAGGACAAGTGCTCTCGAAGGGTTATGCCTACGAGCAGGCCTACACCGTCTTGCGCGAGATGGTCGATGCCGCCGTACTGGACTTGGTCGATAAGCACGTGGTCTGCGACAGCATCTCGCTCTTTGTGGGCTACGCGAGCGAGCGCGCCGACATACGCCGCCTCGACGCCAGCGGCACAGCGCAATATGTAGACGGATGCGGACATTTGCGTTCGAGCACGTCGAGCATCGAACCCGCCGCAACCGCCGGCCCCGAGCTCGCACCCCGTGCACCCAAGCCCGTCCAGCGCGATGACGAACGACGCCGTCTGGTGCGCGAGGCACAGGCAATCGACGGCATCTTTGTGGGAGAGCATGGCGGCAAACCGCGTGGCGGCTATGCCGCGCTCTTTGCGCACTCTAACGCTTCGCGCAAGCTGCCCGAGCGCACCAATTCGTTTAAGAAGATCATGGGCTATTTCGATGAGCTCTGGGCGCAGACCGTCGATCCCAAACGGCCGGTCAAGCGCATCAATTTGGGCTTTGGCAACCTCATGCCCGAGGAATTTGCCACCATCGATCTGTTTAGCGATGTTAAGGCCGATGAACGCGAGCGCGACCTGGCCCGCGCCGTTCTGGCCGTGAAGGGCAAGTACGGCAAGAACGCCCTAGTCAAGGGATTAAGCTTTACCGCCGGCGCCACCGCACGCGAACGCAACGATCAGGTAGGAGGACACCGTGCCTAAGGCCCAACAACAGCCGATGCGGCCGCCGACACCTTTTGAACGCCTGGCGGACCCCGATGGAAGGCGTCGCGCCGCCGACCCCAGGCTCACCGCCAACGGTGCCGTTCGCGCCAACCGCGCCGCGCAGTTTATGCCCTTTGCCGCCCTCACAGGATACTATGAGCTCGTGCGCAAACAAGAGATCTCTGTTGAGCCCAAATGCGAACTCACGGAAGAAAAAGCCCTCGAACTTTCAAAAAAGCTCGAGGGCCTCAAACGCGGCGACTTGGTGCGCGTCACTTATTACGATACATACGGCTATCGCAGCCGCACCGGCATTCTCGACGAAGTGCTCCCCGCGTTCAAGCTGCTCAAACTCCGAGACATCGCCATCGGCTTCGACGATATCCAAGACATCGAGCTTCGCGGCCGAGCCTAAGCGCAAGCGTACGCCCGGCCCTACGGCTTTATGACGTAATAGCCCGCATCCCTCACGGCAGCCTCAAGCACCTCACGATCGATCGGGTTTTTAGAACGGATGCACGCCGTGTGGTCTGTATACGTCACCGTGGCCCAAATGTCATCGAGAGCGTTGAGGGCGTTCGTCACATTTTGCGCGCAGCCGCGGCAGCTCATACCGCCAATAAGCAGTTCATCGCTATAGGGATAGTGAGACACATCGGTGTCCGCGACCGCGACCCTCTTGATCTTCTTTCTGCCCGCCCCATCGCCGCAACAGCATGTGCCATGCGTCGATGCGACAATACGCCGGAATCCAAAAAATAAGCCGGCGGCAATTACGGCAAGCACAATGATGTTTGCAGTTTTCTGCTATGTCAGCCACATAAAGCAGCTACGAGATGTTGCCCAAAAACGCCTTGGTGCGCTCGCTCTTGGGATGGTCGAAGACCTCGCTCGGCGTGCCCTCCTCCACGATAACGCCGCCGTCCATAAAGACGACGCGGTCAGCGACGTCGCGGGCAAAGCCCATCTCGTGCGTCACCACGATCATCGTCATGCCGTCACGCGCAAGATCGCGCATGACGCCAAGGACGTCGCGGACGAGCTCGGGATCAAGCGCCGACGTAGCCTCGTCAAAGAGCATCACGTGCGGATTCATCGACAGGGCGCGGGCGATGGCCACGCGCTGCTGCTGGCCGCCCGAAAGCTGGCTCGGCATAAAATCGATGCGCTCGGCCAGACCGACCTTGGTCAGCTCCTCGACGGCAATCTTCTCGGCCTCTTCCTTGCTGCGCTTGAGCACCTTTTGTTGCGCAAGCATGACGTTCTTTTTGACCGACAGGTGCGGAAACAGATTGAACTGCTGAAACACCATGCCCAAGTGCGTACGCACCTTATTGAGGTCGACGCCCTTGGCGCACACATCCACGCCCTCAACGACAATCGAGCCGCTCGTGGGCTCCTCAAGACGGTTAATGCAGCGAAGCATCGTCGACTTGCCCGAGCCCGAGGGGCCCAGGACCACGACGACCTCACCCTTGTGCACATCCAGATCGATGTCGCGCAGGACCACGTTATCGCCAAAGGCCTTCTGGAGATTCTTGATGCTGACGACGACCTCGTTCGAGTTATTGGTTTCGCTCATAATAGAACCTCCTTACAGGCCTGCAATATGATCGGCGGGTGTCGCGACAACCTGTCCGGCGCTCTTGGTGGGACGCTTCTTTTTGGTTTCGGCCGTCCCCAGAAGCCTCGCCTCAAGACCGCTCACCAAGCGCGCAAGCGGCAGGGTAATGACCAGATAGAACAGAGCGGCAACCACATACGGCGTGATGGAGCCCGTCGTCGCCACGATGGTGCGGGCGTTCATGACGATCTCGACCACGCCCACGGCGGCGAGCAGCGACGTATCCTTGTAAAGCAGGATAAACTCGCTGGTCAGCGTAGGCAGGACATTGCGGAACGTCTGCGGAATCATAACGTAGAGCAACGTCTGGAAAGCATTCATGCCCAGCGAGCGGGCAGCCTCGTTTTGGCCCTTGGGAATCGACTGAATACCGGCACGGAAGATCTCGCACAGGTACGCAGACGAGTTCATGGCCATGACGATAACGCCCAAGACGTAGTCGTCCACCTTGACGCCGGCAAGTGGCAGGCCAAAGAACGCGATATAGATCTGCAGGAACGCCGGCGTACCACGGATGATATTCACGTAAATGCCGGCAAGACAGCGCAGGATGCGCGACTTGGAGATGCGCATGAGCGACAAGGCAAAGCCAAAGGGGATTGCCAGCGGAAACGCCACAAGCACGATCGAGAGCGACATAAGGAAGCCCTTAAATACGACCGGCAGGCTCTGGACCAAAATGACCGGGTTCAAGAACAGGCGCAGGAACATATTGGAATTCCAAGCCTCGACCCACGGCTGTTCCTTAAGATCGGCCTGGAAGTTATCGAAGGCCGTCACGCCCTTAATCTCGACGGAAGGAATCTTGGAAATCTTCTTGGTCGAACCGTCGGCGAGCGTATAGGTGCCGCTAAAGGCCTCGTCGCCGCCTTCGACGGGGAAGGTCACGCCGTACACCTCGACACGGAAAAAGCCGCCGGCAGGCGCCGTCTCGCCAAAGTCGATCTTGAGCGTCTGGCCATCAGCCGTGCACGTGGGCTTCATGGGTGTGCGATCCATGAGGTCCTCGCCCGAGAGCATCGTCAATCGCGTGTCATCGGTACCAAACGTCGTGCCGTCGACAAACGTCAGCGAAAGACCGCTCAGCTCCTCGTCGGCATCGGCCTGAACTTCCCAGGTAATGCGTGTCTCGGTGCCGCCGACCACATCGCTGCCCGAACCGGTGTTGGGTCGGGCGGTAATCTTTGCGGTCTCAAGCGCTTGGGCAGTCGAGGGCGCAGATGCCCCCACACACACCAGCGCGAGCGCCACGGCCATGACACAGGCTAGCTTTTGGAGCAAGGCGGGTAGTGAAGAACGCTGCTCCGCGGCCCCTTTGTTCAGTCGAGACAAGGTGGCTCCTATCGTAGAAGTTGCCGGCAAAAAGAGACGGAAACACTCTCCGTCGAGAGAGGCGCAAAGGCCCTCTCCGCTAAACGGAAAGGGCCCACACGCAATCAAGTATCTGTTTACTTGATGTTGTACTTAGCCATGAGGGCGTCAACGGTACCGTCGTCGGTCAGGTCCTTGATGGCCTGGTTGATGTCGTCCTTGAGCTTGGTATTGCCCTGGTTGATGGCGATGGCATACTCCTCGCCGGTGCTGATCTGCTTAACCGTATGGCAGGTGTTGAACTGCTCGGCGGTCAGCTGGCTGGCAACGGAGCGGTTGGTGACCACGGCGTCACCCTTGTCGGACTGCAGGGCGCTGAAGCACTCGGTAGCGTCCTTGTAGGGGACGATCTTGGCCTTGGGGAAGTTCTCCTGGGCAAAGGCCTCGGCGGTCGAGCCAGATTGGACGATAATGGTAGCGTCGGCATTGTTGAGCTTCTCGCTGTAATTGTCGGCCGTGATGTCGGTGTTATCGACCTTGGTCACGATAGCCTGATCGTCCATGTAGTAGGAATCGGAGAAAGCGACTTCCTTCTCACGCTCGGGCGTGTCGGTGATAGCCGCAATGGAGACGTCATACTTGGCGCCCGAAGCGACGCCCGGAACCAGCGTGTCGAAGTCGTTGTTGACGTACTCGACATCCAGGCCCAGCTTGTCGCCGATAGCCTTGATGAGCTCAAGGTCAAAGCCCTGATAATCGCCGTTGTCATCCTTGTACTCAAACGGAGCGTACTCGGCAGAGGTGCCGACGGTCAGCGTACCATCCTTGACGAGCGCGTACTCCTTGGAGCCGTCGACCTTCTCGACCTTAGCGTCGTCAGAGCTGCTGGAACCGGCATCAGAACCAGAGGTGGCGTTGGACGAGCCGCAGCCCGTCAGTGCGAGGGCGAGCGCCATGGCGCCCGTGGCGGCAAATGCGCCAAGCTTCTTCAGCTTCATAATCAGTCTCCTTCCAATGGCCCCATGTGATTCAGGGGCCTGCAAAAACTGAGGGCTATTATGCACCCGCGTGAGAGAATCTGCAATTAGAAAACTGATTGAAACAAACCCATAACGTGAATGGAACACTCCACTTTATGACAGTCATTACTGCTGCAATGACCTTAATAGTTTAATTTCAGCCGCATAACCTGCAAGTTCGTTCGGCGTTTCCAAAATGAATGGCAGTGATCGCAGGCGGCTATTCGATACAATATTCTGCATAACTTGCATTCCACCGCCAAGTTCCTCGCTGCTGAGGTAACCCTTGCCGATGCACTCATGCCGGTCCTTATGGGCACCGCGGGGATTCTTGGAATCATTGATATGCACAGCGCGCAGGCGCTCGATACCCACCACACGATCGAACTCGTCGAGCACACCGTCAAGATCTTGGACGATATCATAGCCGGCGTCATTTACATGGCAGGTGTCCAGGCAAACGCCCAGCTTGGCCGACAGCTCGGGGCGCCTGTCAGCAACGCCCTCGATGATGATCGCCAGTTCCTCAAAGCTGCGGCCCACCTCGGTGCCCTTGCCAGCCATGGTCTCGAGCAGCACCGTCGTCTGCTGGCCCTCAAACATCACCTGGCACAGGGTGTCGACGATCATCTGAATGCCGGCGTCGGAGCCCTGTCCCACATGCGCACCGGGATGGAAATTGTAGTAGTTACCGGGCAGCGCTTCCAGACGCTGCAGATCCTCAGCCATGGCCTCCAGGGCAAACTCGCGCGCCCGCTCTTTGGCCGAGCAGGGGTTATAGGTATACGGAGCATGGGCCACGAGGGGACCAAAATCGTTTTGTTCCATAAGCTCGCGCAGGGCCGCCACGTCATCCATGTCAAGGTCTTTCGCCTTGCCGCCGCGCGGATTGCGCGTAAAGAATGCAAAGGTATTGGCGCCAATGGATAGCGCCGTCTCCCCCATCGCCCGATAGCCCTTCGTCGTGGATAGGTGACACCCAATCGTCAGCATCCCCAGCTCCCCCTCATCAGTTACGGTGAAATAGTTCCTGTTGATGCCTTATTCTGCCGCAAACAGGAACTATTCCACCGCAAGTTATAAAAGGGTCATCAGAGATGCGTGACGCCAAGCACTGCGGGCGCCGGCGTCATGATCCCCTACGCGCCAGCGTCAAGTTCTAGAAGGTCAGACGGATTGCATCGATAATACGCGCACAACGCTGCGTGGCGGCAAGGGGCATGACGGGACTCTCGAGTTTTCCCGCCCGGATGAGCTGGGTCGCATGCTGGATTTCGCCGTAGAAATCATCGACCTCAAACGGGGCATTTATTTCGAGCATTCGTCCGTCGGAGTACTTCACATGGGCGAGCTCGGGGCGATGGAGGCGCTCGATTTCCAACGAGCCCCGCTCGCAGGCAATCGTTAAGCGGCTTTCATATGCTGCTTTGCCGTCGCACGCCATATGAATGGGTACGCCGCCGACGCTCATATGGATCTCATCGGCCCAATCCACGCGGCCGCCCGATACGTCACGCCAGCGAACTTCACGAGACAAAACATCGCACGCGCCCGCGAGCAAAGCCTCAAACCAACCGACTGCATAGCAGCCCATGTCATATAGGCAGCCGCCTTGCAAAGGGTCGAGCAGATAACCCGAAGGAGTCTCGCCGTAATCGAGCTTTTGCACACTCTCAATCGAGACAATGCGGCCAAGCTCTCCCGACGCAAGCAGGCCCTTCACGCGAGTGCGTATCGGACAAAACCGATTCTTCATCGCCTCCATAAACAGTACGCCGCACTCGCGAGAGGTGGAGGCAATCGAGAGGGCCTCTTCCTCACTCAGAACGGCCGGCTTTTCGCACAGCACGGCCTTTCCGGCACGCAGGGCGCGACAGGCCCAGTGCGCATGCATACCATGCGGAAGAGCCAAGTAGATTGCGTCGACATCGGGATCGGCGATCAACGCGTCATAAGCCGTATCGCCGTTATCGTCAGCCAGGGCATAGCCATGGGCGGCATCGATCGAAAACGCTCGGCAAAATTCCTCGACATGCGCAGGAGTGCGGCCGGCCGCAGCCACCAGCCGTGCCCCATCAACCTCCTTGAGCGACGATGCAAATCGATGCGAAATGCGCCCCGCGCCCAAAACGCCCCAGCGAACATCACGCGAATCATCACGTAAACCTCGATCGACCAAGATAACCCCCATCAGTTGCGGTGGAATAGTTCCTGTTGATGCCTTATTCTGCCGCAAACAGGAACTATTCCACCGCAAGTTATAAAAGGGTCATGAGGAGCGCGTTTTGCCGAAGGCCTTAAGCACCGCCGTCACGGGTCCAGGCTGAAAACGGCGGCGTACGTCGTCGAGACGCTCGGGAATATCGATATGCTGCGGGCAGTGCCGCGCGCATTTGCCGCATTTGACGCAATTGCTCACCAACTTGGGCTCGCTTGTGCGCACCGCGCTCGCCGTAAAATACTGCGATAGACCCGTAAACCAGCTGTGCGCATAGCTTGCGTTGTAGGCGGCAAAACACCCAGGAATATTGATGCCTTTAGGACACGGCATGCAATAGCCGCATCCCGTGCAGGGCACGCGATTCGATTTTTCAAACTCCGTCAGCACGTGCGCGATGGCATCGAGCTGAGTAGCTGTCATCGAATCCGGCAGGGCCCGATCGGCCAACGCCGCGTTCTCATCCACCTGCGCGGTATCGGTCATACCCGAAAGCAGCATCGTCACCTGAGGATGATTCCACACCCACGAAAGCCCCCAAGCGGCAGGGGTGCGCAAATGCGGGTCACAGGCGCTATCGAGCACAGCGCGGGCCCGCGGGGGCAGCTTGCCTGCTAGACGTCCGCCCAAAAGCGGTTCCATCACAAACACCGCGAGGCCTCGCTCGGCGGCGGCCATGAGCCCCGCCGTCCCCGCCTGATAGTGCTCTCCAGCGTAGTTGTACTGGATCTGGCAAAAGTCCCACTCATAAGCATCGAGCATCGTGAGGAAGTCCGCCGCACTGCCGTGGTACGAAAAACCGATCTGGCGAATACGCCCCGCAGCCTTTTGGCGCACAATCCAATCCTCGATACCCAACGCCACCACGCGTTCCCACTGGGCGGGCGAGGTGATGTTGTGCATGAGGTAGTAGTCGATATGGTCAGTCCGCAGGCGGCGCAGCTGCTCATCAAAGAAACGGTCGAAATCCTCCGCGCACTTGCACGAGGCGTGCGGCAGCTTGGTCGCGAGCAAAACCTGGTCGCGCAGGCCCAAGCGCTCAAGCGAAGCGCCTACGCAAGCCTCGTTGCCGGGATAAAGATAAGCCGTATCCAGGTAATTTATCCCCTGCTCCACGGCGCGGGAAACGATAGCATCGGCTGTCTTCGCATCGGGGCGTCCCGGCGCACCGGGAAACCTCATGCACCCCAGCCCCAACGCCGAGATACGGTTACCGCTTTTGGGGTCAACGCGATATTGCACTGCCCCTCCTCTCCCCTCGAAGCCCTAATGAGGCGAAACACAACGGCCACGCCATCGAAACACATTGGAATCGCAATCGAGAACGTATCGTAACGCAGCAGAAATCGAGCTGTCACGGCACCGCTTTAACATCAGCAAAAAGCCCGATGAAAGGAGTCGCCTATGCCCGCGCTCGACCTTTGGAACCTCGCATCCCAGCTCAAAAGCACCGATTATCGCTGGATCGACCTCACCCACACGCTCTCGTGCGACACCCCGCACTGGTTTGGCTTTAAGCCATTTGAGTCCACCAAGCTCTTCGACTACCTGCCCGGCACGCCCGAGGATATGCTCGCGCCCATGCGTTGCTTCCAGTATTCGGTCGCCTCGCAGTACGGCACCCACGTCGATGCGCCGCGCCACTTTCATGTTGACGGCCGCTCCCTCGGCGAGATCGAGCCCGTCGAGTTTATGCATCCGCTCTGCGTGATCGATAAGCACGAGGAGTGCGCCGCAAACCCCGACTTTATCCTGACTATCGATGACCTCAAAGCTTGGGAGGACGAGCACGGTCGCATTCCCGAGGACGCTTTCGTCGCCTTCCGCTCCGACTGGTCCAAGCTCGCCGACCTCGAAAACAAGGACGAGGACGGCCAGCCCCACTACCCCGGCTGGGACCTCGACGCCATCAAATGGCTTGTAGAAGAGCGCAACATCGGCGCCATCGGCCACGAGCCGGCAGACACCGACCCCGCATCCGTGACCACACGCGAGGACGCCTACCCCTACCCCGGCGAGCAGTACATCCTCTCGGTTGACCGCTATCAGATTGAGGTCATGGACCATCTGGACGAGCTTCCCGCCACAGGCGCCGTCATCTTCTGCACCTTCCCCAAGGTGCGCGATGGCGTTGGATATCCCGCACGCGTTTTTGCCATCTGCCCCGCGGCATAAGTTCCCATGCATTTGTTCTTCTAAATTCAGCCTCCGGTGTACGCCACATGCCCCAGCGGCATACAATCCATCAGGCGCCCCATATGCGGGCGCCTTTTATATGGGGAGATGATTCACATGCAGATCAACAAGGTCGCCTTTATCGGCAAGGGTGGCGTCGGCCTGCTCTACGGCAGCATGATTGCCAAGACCCTCGGCAACGATGCCGTCGAATACGTCATGGATGACGCGCGTTTCGAGCGCCACGTGGGCGATGCGCTCACCGTCAACGGAAAGCCCTGCGCGCTCAAGTCCGTCCGCGCCAGCGAGGCAACGCCCGCCGATCTGGTCATTCTCACGGTCAAGACGACAGGGCTCGACCAAGCACTCAAGACTATGGAGCGCGTCGTGGGACCCAACACGCTCATCGCCTCGCTGTGCAACGGCATTACGAGCGAGCAAAAAATAGCCGAGCGCTTTGGCTGGAAGCACACCGTCCTGGGCATCTGCCAGGGCATGGACGCCGTATTCCTTAACGGCGCGCTCACCTTTACCAATGCGGGCGAGATTCGCTTTGGCGCGGCAGCAGGCACCGAGCCCGCAACCGTCACCGCCATCGATGAGCTCTACACGCGCTGCGGCATCGCCCATACCGTCGAGAGCGACATTGCGCACCGCATGTGGGCCAAACTCATGCTCAACGATGGCATCAACCAGACCTGCATGGCCTACGGCGGCACGTACGGGAGCGCCACGGAACAGGACTCCGAGCAGCGTCGCTGCTTTGTTTCCGCCATGCGCGAGACACTTGCGGTCGCCAACGCCGAGGGCGTTGAGCTGACCGAGGCAGACCTGACGCAGATGGTGCACCTCATCGAGGGAATCGATCCCGCCGGCATGCCCTCGATGGCGCAGGACCGCATCGCACAACGTAAAACCGAAGTCGAGGAGTTCGCGGGCACCATCTGCCGCCTGGCCGCCAAACACGATATCCAAGTGCCGCAAAACGATTGGCTCTACCAGAGGATTCGCGAAATAGAAAGCAGCTGGTAGCCTCGCCCGCACGGCGACGCGCGCAATGTAAGCAGACAGGCCTTCGCGAGGATCCCATCGCTCGCGAAGGCCTGTCGCATTTAGGCCGAGGCTAAAACTGAGGCTCGTTTTGCGACTCCGGGACCTCGTCCTCGTCATCGCGGCAAAGCACCACGCCGGCGCTTCCCAACAGCGCCGCTGCAATCAAGGCGCTCACAACCACAGGAGCAGCACCCGTAGTGGACTGCAAGCCGGCAACTAACGCCGCCGTCGGACCAAGACATCCGATCAAAAGGGCAACGACGGCAATAGCGACATCTCGAGCGTTCATGGGATCACTTCCTCCACGAGAAAGACCTTGTTTCTCATGACTTAGTGTGCCCCGCGCCCATATGCCCAACGTAGTGCCACGGTAAGGGCTCTGTTAACCCAAATGCATATAAAAACAGGCGCCCCTACATTGCCCGAAAGCTCAGTAAAGACGCCCGTCCATCATGTGCAATCGGTGCCGACAGATTACCAACCGGTGTAGTAATCGGTAGTTCCGGCTGCGCAACCCGAATCGTAAACCTTGCACTCGCCCTTAGAGCCCGTAAAGGTCGAGCCCTGGGACTTATCGCTCGCAGCCACCACGTAGTAGCCGTCGGAATCACGCCAAAAGCCCTCGGAATCCAGCGTCCACTCACCCGTGCGGTGGTGATACAGCACGTTGCTGCTGTAATAGGTCTCGCGACGACCGTTGTAGTTATTGACGCCGCTCGAGCGCGTCAGGCCCGAGCCGTTCGCGTAATACGCAGCAGACGCGTAAGACGAGCCGGAGCCGGCGTTGTAATACGAAGCCTGAACGGCCTCGGCAGCTTCTGCCTCGACGGCCGCAGCCTCGAGCGCCTCGCGCTTAGCATCCTCGAGCGTGGAGCGAAGCTCGTCGAGCTCGGCCGACTTCGCGTCGACCTCCTCCATCGTCAAAAGACTGCCCGCACCGTCGATACAACCCTGCAGTACAGCGCGCTCGTCATCGGTGGCATAGTCACCGTACATGTTCATGATGATCTGCGCGCGGACCTCTAGGGAATCGCGCTTGGCCCCCATCGAGGCGTTCCACTCCTGCATGGAGCCAAAGCCGTCGCCACGATAGTCGACGGGCTGCATCAGGGTCGCCTCGGACGGCGTTGATCCGACCGCGTCGGACAGTGTTGCCGCGTGGGCATCGGTTACGCCGGCACCCACTAAAAGCGCCACGGCAAGCGTGGCAGAAAGGGCGGCGGCCTTCGGTTTTCGTGAATCGATCCTCATGTAGCTGGAAACCTCCGTAGTGAGTTTTTGCTGCGTTTAAGCTGCGTGTGATTCGATCGCGCTGCATAGTACCCCGAGTAAATCGCGACCTGCGGTTTTTCTCAAAAGGTGCACGTCATTTGCGTAAAACTCACATCCTCTCAACAGGAGTTTTCCACAACTCGCATGCATAAAGCATGCCAAAAACCCTGTAATATCGCCCTTCCTATGCAAAAAAGGCGCCTGCGCAACCATTGTTCGCGCAGGCGCCTTGAGCAGGGGTTTTATGCAGTTATACCTATCGAGTCGCAAGGGGCCCTTGCACAAGTCGCCTTACTCGTCCAGCGCAGCAAAGGCCTGCTTCAGATCCCAAATGATGTCCTCGGCGTTCTCGGTACCAATGGAAAGACGGATTGTAGAGGGCGTAATGTTCTGCTCGGCAAGCTCCTCGGAAGAGAGCTGGGAGTGCGTGGTGGTAGCCGGGTGCACGACGAGCGACTTGACGTCGGCTACGTTGGCGAGCAGCGAGAACACCTGCAGGTGGTCGATGAACTTCCAAGCAGCCTCCTGGCCGCCCTTGATCTCGAAGGTGAAGATCGAGGCGCCGCCACGGGGGAAATACTTCTGGTACAGCTCATGGTCGGGGTGCTCGGGCAGGCTCGGGTGGTTCACCTTGGCAACATGGCCGTCACCGATCAGGAACTCAACGACCTTCTTGGTGTTCTCGACATGGCGGTCAACGCGCAGCGACAGGGTCTCGGTGCCCTGGAGCAGGACCCAGGCGTTAAACGGGCTAATGCAGGCGCCCTCGTCACGCAGCAAGATAGCACGGACATAGGTCGCGAAGGCAGCGGGGCCGGCGGCCTCGGTAAACGAGACGCCATGGTAGGAGGGATTGGGCTCGGCGATCTGCGCATACTTGCCGCTCGCCTTCCAGTCAAAGTTGCCGCCATCGATAATCACGCCGCCCAACGAGGTGCCGTGGCCGCCAATAAACTTAGTTGCAGAGTGAACGACGATGTTGGCGCCGTGCTCCAGCGGACGGAACAGATACGGGGTGCCGAAGGTGTTATCGACAACAACCGGAAGACCATGCTTCTTAGCGACCTCGGAGATAGCGTCGATGTTGGGGATATCGGAGTTGGGGTTGCCGAGCGTCTCGAGGTAAATGACCGTGGTGTTGTCCCTGATGGCGCCCTCGACCTCGTCCAGGTTGTGGGCATCGACGAAGGTGGTCTCGACACCAAACTGGGAGAGCGTGTGCTCCAGCAGGTTGTAGGAACCACCGTAGATGGTCTTTTGGGCCACCACATGGTCGCCGGCCTGAGCGAGGGCCTGCAGGGTATAGGTGATGGCGGCGGCGCCAGAGGCGACGGCAAGACCTGCAACGCCGCCCTCGAGCGCGGCAATGCGGTCCTCAAAGACGCCCTGGGTGGAGTTGGTCAGACGACCGTAGATATTACCGGCGTCGGCAAGGCCAAAGCGGTCAGCGGCGTGCTGGGAGTTGCGGAACACATAGCTCGTGGTCTGGTAGATAGGCACGGCGCGGGAATCGGATGCGGGGTCGGCGCTCTCCTGGCCAACGTGCAGCTGCAGGGTGTCGAAACCAAAGGTGTGCTCGGGGTTGTTGATAAACTGGCTCATGATGATCTCCTTGATCGAACAAAAGTAATATGAGTAAGAGAAGTAAGTCGCCGTCTCCTGATCACGCCGACGGGCGCAAGCAGGAGCCCGGCATTCGTCTTAGTAAGCAGTTCATATGCGGTCCTCCTTTTGACATCCCGTTCTCGTGGTCGGCTTAATTACCTACCGCCTTTGTGTGTTTTGAATAGTACGAGCATTGTTTCGCGCGGTCAATCACTTAAAAGCGCTAACCTGTTATCGGTTTTTTAGATAGCTATCGAAAGGACGGGTGCCGATGACCCTCCAGCAGCTTCGTTTTCTTATCGCCGTGGCAGAATCCGGCTCAATTAACGCCGCAGCTCAGCGCCTCTATACCGCGCAATCCAATATCTCCAACGCCGTCAAAAGCCTAGAGCAGGAGCTCCGTCTGGAAATCTTTACGCGCTCCAGCCGCGGCGTCACACTCACCAACGACGGCACCGAGCTTTTAGGCTATGCGCGCCAGGTCGTAGAGCAGGCCGATATGCTCGAGGCCCGCTACGAGGACGGCGGCACACCCCAGGCACGCCTTGCCGTCTCGGCCCAGCACTACGCTTTTTCGGTCGAAGCCTTTGTCAACGTCGTCGAGCGCTGCCGCGACAGTAAGTTTGAGTTCATCATGCGCGAGACCACCACGTCACAGATCATCGACGACGTCCGCGCATTTCGCAGCGATATCGGCATTCTGTATCTGGATGACTTTAACGCCCGCGTCCTGCAGAAGGCCTTCGCCGACGCCCGCGCAAGCTTCCATCCCCTCTTCGATGCAACGGTCCACGTCTTCGTTAGCGAGCGCCATCCGCTCGCACGCCGCCCCCAGCTATCGCTTGCCGACCTTACGCCCTATACGCGCTACAGCTTTGAGCAGGGGACCTCAAACTCCTTCTATTACGCCGAGGAGCCGTTTAGCTATATCCCCTGCGACCGCAACATCCGCGTTTCCGACCGTGGCACGCTCACCAATCTGCTCATCACGTCGAACGGTTACACGTTGTCGACCGGTGTCCTCTCCAATGAAATGCAATGGGGCATGGCATCGATCCCGTTGGCAGACGCTCCAACGATGCGCGTGGGCTACATCATGCACGATGAGCGCAAGCCCTCTCCCCTGCTGCGGCAATACCTCGACGAACTCGATCGCATCATCCACGAAAACCAACCATTTGGGGACGGGATAGAAATGGCAGATTTAAAAGCCCTCTAGCTCTTGACAATTCAGGTCGCCCATCTTTCTTGGCGACAACGTCTCCACCATCCTTGTGGAGCGGCGCGCCTCGCATAAAACAGGATGGACCGGCGATACAATAGACAGCCGCAAGAGAGGAACTCGACGAAAGGAAGTCTGTGAAGGTCATCATCTATACCGACGGCTCGGCTCGATCCAATCCGGGACGCGGTGGCTACGGCGCCGTGCTCAAATACACCAACCCCGCCGGCAAGACCTTCACCTCCGAGCTTTCGCGTGGCTACGCCAAGACCACCAACAACCGCATGGAGCTCATGGCGGTCATCGTGGCGCTCGAGGCACTCAACCGTCCCTGCGAGGTCGAGGTCCACTCCGACTCGCAGTACGTCGTCAACGCCTTTAACAAGCACTGGATCGACGGTTGGAAAAAGCGCGGGTGGAAAACTGCCAACAAGCAGCCCGTTAAGAACCGCGACCTGTGGGAGCGCCTGCTTGCCGCAAAGAGCAAGCATAAGGTGGAGTTCATCTGGGTTAAGGGGCATGCCGGCCACGAGCTCAACGAGCGCTGCGACGAGCTCGCCACCACTGCGGCCGATGGAGTCAACCTCGATATCGACACCGGCTTTAACGAGAGCGACCTGTAATAGCGTTTTCGCGCAGCTTTATATCCCCACGCGCTACACTCATCCTGTAGACCAAAACAACGCAAGGGGGACGTATGCTGCGCATCGCGACCATCGGCACATCCATGATCACCGACGACTTTATCCAGGTCGTCAATGCCAACGACCAGGCTGTATTCGTAGGCACGCTCTCGCGCAACGCCGAGCGCGGCGCCGCCTTTACTGCCGAGCACGGCGGCGAGCGAAACTTTACTTCACTTGATGAGCTTGCAGCAGCCGCCGACGTCGACGCCGTCTATATCGGCAGCCCAAACGCACTTCACTACGAGCAGGCCCTTGCCTGCATCGCCAGCGGCAAGCACGTCATCGTCGAGAAGCCCTTCTGCGCCACCGAGGCGCAGGCGCTGGAAGTCTTCCGCGCCGCCGAGGCGGCGGGCGTCGTAGCCCTCGAGGCCATGCGCCCGCTCCATGACCCCGCTTTCCACGCCATCGAGGACGCCCTGGGCGAGATTGCGCCCATTCGTCGCGCCTCACTGCGCTTTGGCAAGTATTCTTCACGCTACAACGAGGTTCTCGCGGGACGCGCCACCAACATCTTCGACTGCCACATGGCCTCGGGCTCCCTCATGGATATTGGCGTCTACACCGTCGAGCCCATGGTCGAGATCTTCGGCATGCCCTCCGGCCTTACGAGCATGGCTACTCTGCTCGACCCCACCACGCAAGAGCTCACCCATGGCCCCATCGATGGCTGCGGTTCCATCCTCGCCAGCTACGGCGGTGGCCGTATCTCCGTCGAGCTCGCGCACTCCAAAATTACGAATGACCTACTGCCCTCGCAGATCGAAGGCGAGCGTGGCACTATCCAGATTGACCATCTGTCCACGCCCCGCAACGTCCGCATCGACTATCGCGGCGATGTCGTACGCGGCTCGGCGACCGAGGCGCCGCGCGAACAGAGCGACAACGGCCGCGTGCTCGACCTTCCCAAATCGAGCAACACCATGGAATACGAACTCGCAGACTTTATCACCGCCATCGGCGGCATCGATAACGTCAAGGAAGAGATTTGGGAGACCCCGGCGGGACGTCACGAGCTTGGCCACTATCGCGATGTCACGCTTGTCTCGCTGCGCATCATGGATGCCGTGCGCCAACAGACCGGCATTACCTTCCCCGCCGATTCTGTCAAGCAGGCCTAGCGATGGGTATTTTCGACAAGCTTTTCTCGGGCGTCGCCGGCGGCAGCCGCGAGCCCCAAAAGCCCTCTGGCGTCGAGCTCGAGCTGCGCCGCAGGCTTACTGTGCTCGCAAACGACGAGGCCACTCAAGACACTCCCCTGCGCTATTTCCTGCGCTGGGAGGGACAGGTCCAAGGCGTTGGTTTTCGCTTTACCAACACCAACCTCGCGCAGGCACGCGCACTCACCGGCTGGGTGCGTAACATGGAAGACGGCTCAGTCGAGATGGAGATACAGGGAGCTCCAGCAAACATCCTATCTCATCTCGAGGCGCTTCATGCCTCCTACGAGCGCATGGGAACGCGTTTTCGCCTCGTAGACGCCCAGGTCCGAGCCCCACTTGCCAATGAAGGCGGTTTCACTCCTCATTATTAGTATTGTGTGCTAAATACGGTATCATTTACCTACGACCGTTAATAGAAAAGAGGCGAGGCGCATGGCGGTGCAAAGAAGGAATACCAGGCAGCGAAAGCTAGTTCTTGATGCCGTGCGCCAAAGCTACAACCATCCCACCGCCGAAGAGATCTACAACGCTGTGCGCGCGCAGGATGACAAAATCAGCCGCGGTACGGTCTACCGCAACCTCAATCTCTTGGCCGATGCCGGGGAGATTCTCTCGATTAAAACGCCGGGCGGCAGCCGCTTCGATCGTGCCATCGAGCCGCATGCGCATATCATCTGCACCTCGTGTGGCCGCGTCATCGATGTGCCGCTCCCCTTCAATACCCAGCTCGACGCCAGGGCATCCGAACAAATCGGATGGAGCGTCAGCTCGCACTACACCATCTTCGAAGGCCTCTGCCCCAACTGTAGGTAGATTTTGGGACATGCCTTAAAAGCAACTTTTCACCGATTGCGGCAAAAGGAAGATTTCCAGGCATGTCCCAAATGTCTACTCAGCAAGTAGGCGACGCAGCTCTTCTTCGACCGTGCGCACGTAACGGACGCGGTCGTTGATACCGCGCATGCTGGGATTGCAGCTCTCCATCAGATAGGGATGGCCCACCACGTTGAGCATGTCGCGGTCGTTTTCATTATCGCCAAACGCCATCATTTCGTTAGGTGAGATCCCCAGCGCACGACCATAATCGGCAAGCGCGGACCCCTTGCCCGAATCAAAGCCGATAAAGTCGGTCCATTCGGTTCCCGACGTCATCACATCGACCCGGTCGCCAAAGCGACGGACGAAATACTCCAGCGCCGCCGGCTGCTCTGTCTCGGGCGTTTGAAACGCGATCTTAATGACGTCCTCGTCGATGTCCTCGGGGCGGTCGACCACCGCAACATCGCAATGGACCTCGTAGCGCAAATGGTCGACGAATGCATCGTTGCCGCTTATGGTGTAGAGGTGTCCCTCGCAGGAAAGGGTCACGTCGGCATGGGGATACGCAACCACGGCATTCGCGATATCCATAGCAAGGTTACGCTCCATGGAACGTTTGACAACGGCACGCCCCTCGCTCATCACGAGGGCTCCGTTTTCGCATACATAGGCGAGCTCATCGGCCACCGGGGCAAACAGATAGCGCAAGCTCGCATATTGACGGCCGCTCGCCGGCATAAACACGATGCCACGACGATGCAGCTCATCGATGAGCTCAAAGGCCTCGGAACGCGGCTCGCACTCCCCCGGATGCAGCAACGTGCCGTCCAAATCGCATGCAATCAGCTTGATTCCCTCAAGACCCATATGCTTTCCCCCACAGCACCTCATCAACAGCAAGACGGACTTTGAATAGCTGCCTCTCAAAGTCCGTCTTGCTCATACGCACGTTAACCGCGCGCCTTTTTTACGATCGTAAAGTCGGGAGCCATGCTCACAACGGCATACGCCGCACTCGACGCAAAACGCCGGTCCGTATCGAGTTCACGGCTAACCACCGAGAGCATAACGCCCTCGACGCCCCGGAGCATGCGGCCCAAAACAGGCTGCACCGGCGTATACATGCGCACGGTATGCTCGTCCGAATCGCCTCGGAAAAGCGGCGCATGCATGTTGCCGATCTCCCAGCACGCATGCGCGAGCGCAATCGGATCCATGCGGTCGACTTCGACCAAATAGACCTCGGCGCTGCGCAGGCGCACGACAACCGCCACGGGCACCATGCCCGAACGGTCGATGGCGAGCACGTCGCCGTCGGCAAGACGACTGCCGTCGGCAGCATCTAGCCGAACATCGACCGTGCGCCCCAGCTCCGTCACGCCCGCAAACGCGCATACGTCAGCCTGGTCCCAATCGAGCAGCAGCTCGTCAACTTCAAAGATGCCACCCAGCTCCCGACGAAGCAGGAGTTCATAGGACGGATCGTTGAGATTTCCCAAGCATGTCGTCGAAACCAAGCGTTCAGGCATACTCTAATCCTCGACCTCGACGAGCTCGATATCAAAGTTGAGATCCTTGCCGGCCAGCTCGTGGTTAGCATCGAGCGTCACGGCCTCGGGCGTCACATCGATGACAACGGCAGGGACAGGCATGCCGCTCGGCGTGGACAGGAAGAGCTTCATGCCCTTCTCGATCTGCTCGATGTTGGGAACCTGCTCGGCCGGGAAGGTGATAACCATCTCGGGATTGTGCTCGCCGTAGGCATCGGCAGCAGGAATGTGCACGGTCTTCTTCTCGCCCACCTGCATGTCGACAACGGCGGCATCGAAGCCCTTGATCATCTGACCGGCACCGCAGGTGAACTCCAGCGGCTCGCCGCGATCGTAGGAGCTATCGAACTGCGTGCCGTCGTCGAGCGTGCCGCGATAATGAGTCTTGACCTTCTTGCCCTGGTTGGACATGGAAACCTCCGTGATAAGGGCGGCACACAACGCGGGCCGCCATGAACGTATGGCGCTAACTATACCCTAGTCATACAATTCGAAGACAGTTTGCAAAGAAACGCTGCAACCGGAGGAACCATGGCATATCCCGTATTTGACTTGCACTGCGACACCGCCGACCGCATCGGCTGGGCCACGCTCGATCTCGACCTGCGCTTTACCGCCGGAACCGACGGTTATTTCCCCGGCGACGAGACGCATCCGCAAGATTTCGACCTCATCGAGGGCAACGCCTGCGCCATCTCGCTCACAAAGATCGGCAACACACCGTGGGCACAGTGCTTCGCCACGTTTGTCCCCGACGAGATTCCCTCCGCCCACGCCGCGCGCTTCCAGGCGCAGATCATGGCGCATATGAGCGGCCAGGCCATGCTCAACCACGATCGCATGGTCAACGTGCGCAGCGCCGCTGACATTCGCCCTGCGCTCAAGGACGGCAAGGTCGCCTGCATCCACACCATCGAAAACGCCACGTTCTTTGCCGAGGACCCCGCGCTGATCGAGGTGCTCAAGAGCTTGGGCGTACTCATGTCGTCACTCAGCTGGAACGCGCAGGGGCCGCTCGCGAGCGGACACGATACCCACGCCGGCCTCACCGCCTCCGGCATCGAGGCACTTACGCAGATGGAGCACGCCGGCATGGTGCTTGACGTCTCCCATCTCAACGATGAGTGCTTTGACGAGGTCGCCGCCCGCGCCACGCGTCCCTTCGTCGCCAGCCACTCCAACTCCCGTGCGGTTTGCGGCGCCAAACGCAACCTTACCGACGACCAGTTCCGCACCATTCGCGACATGGGTGGCATCGTCGGCCTCAACTACTGCAGCGAATTCCTTTCCAACGATGCAACCGACAAGACCGCCGCAGACGTCACCTTCGATCAGCTGGCGGCACATATCGAGCACTGGCTCGACCTGGGCGGCGAGGACGTCATCGCGCTCGGCGGCGACTGGGACGGCGCCACGGTGCCCGCTTTCCTCTCCGATGCCAGCAAGATGCCCGAGTTCCAGAACATGCTCTCCAAGCATTTTGGCAAGACCGTGATGCAAAAGCTCTGCAGCGACAACGCGCTTGCCTTCTTTGAGCGTTATTAATTTCACATCCCTTGAGCGGGCCGGCATGCCGAACGGTCGACATGCCGGCCCGTCCCCAATCTGAAGGACCGCTTTTGACGCAGCAGTTTACGATTTCCGTATCCCGACCGGATGGGATGCCCATCCCCGTCGTCGTTACCAAAAAGCGTGTCAAGAACTTCAACCTACGCGTCACATCGAGCGGTGAGGTCCACGCAAGCGCACCGCTCGGTGCCACCCGCGAGCGTATCGAAGCATTTGTGAAGCGCAACAGCGCCTGGATTATCAGCCGACTTGCCCAGCGCGAGCAACGTCAGGCGACGGAGCGAGAGCCGCTCAGCCCCTCGTCCATCATTGCGCTTTGGGGCAAGCCCATCACGGTACAAGATGCGCTCGATCACAACTTTGCATCACCCGCACCGCGACCCAAACAGGCCACCTTCGCAAGTTTTATGGGTACCGACGAGCCAGACGAACACCCACAGGCCAAGCGGCACGCAATCCTCGACGGCCTAACGCCCGATGAGCTCCAAGCCCGCATCGACCAGCTCTATACATCCGAGGTCACCACGGCGCTGCGCGATATGGTGCGCACATACGAAATCGCAATGGGTATCGCCGCTTCCCGCGTTTCCGTGCGCAGCATGAAGACGCGCTGGGGCTCGTGTACGCCCAAAACCGGTGCCATTCGCATCGCACGCGAGCTTGCCGCCTACCCCGTCGAGTGCCTTGACATGGTTGTCGCCCACGAGCTCGTCCACTTGCTCGAGCCAAGCCACAATCAGCGGTTTCACGCCCTGCTCGACACGTACTGCCCCAACAATAGAGCTCTGTCGCAGCGGCTCAAGCAGCCACCCATAGAGACGTATTAGAACCGGTTAGCGCACGCGCTCGATCTCGACACCGCAGCTTGCCAGGGGAAGACCGACGGGCGCCCAAGGCTTATCGAGCTTAACACGCACGCCGAGCAGCAGAGGGTAACGACGTAGCAGCATCTGGGCCACGCCCTCGGCTGCGGCCTCGATGAGCTTAAACGTATGCTCGCGCAGATAGCCATCGACATCGTGGCACACCGAGCCGTAGTCAATCGAGGCATCCAGGTTATCGTGCTCCCCTGCTGCACGCAGGTCGGCATAGAGCACCAAGGACACGATGAACTTCTGGCCCAGGGCGTTCTCCTCGGGATACACGCCGTGGTTGGCAAAGACCTCAAGACCTTCAACGGTGATGCGATCGGCATGGCGCAGATCGTCATAGCTCACGTGGGGCACCGCCGTTGCGGTGGATATTTCGCCCCTTCCACGGCGGGCGAGCTCGGCGCCTTCAGTCTTGGTTGCATTCTCGGGCAGTTTCTTGTTGGTCATCGCGTTCGTCTCCTTCGTTTAGAACCCCGACCGCGCAAACCAACTACACGCGAATCGACAGGTTCTTTTTATCATCGCTCCAGTTGCAGGCATTGCGCGCGGGGCATGCAAAGCAGGCGCGCGATGCTTTGTCGGCTGCATAGAGCAGACGCTCAAGCGGTTGGCTGTTCACGCGCAGCTTTCTATGGCCTAAAATGGCCGTCTTAATGGCCGCGGCATCGGCCGGATCAAATGCCACGTCATCGGGCATGCCGCCAAGAATCGCATCAGCGACGCGCTCGCTTGCAACATCATGGGATATACCCGATTCATACTGTTCATCTTTGCCGATATCGTGAAGAAGTGCCGTGGCGTATATGACCTCGCGGTCAAATTCGAGCTGTTCCTCAAGATTCTTAATCCACATAATGCGCGCGACATCCAGCAGATGGTCAATACCGTGGCGGCAAAAGATGCGCCCCGATTCCAACTGTGCAATGTTGCCCAGGTGCCGCCGGAACAGCCCGTTGGCACAAATGTAATCAATGCGAGGCATGGCGCCAAAGGGAGTCAGGCCCGAAGCCATAAAACCGCGACGCGGCGTCCCCTCATCGGTCTTCGATGTAAAGTCGTTGACGACTCTCATGGTTAGCGGTCCAGCATCCTAAAGAATCGCTCCTCGAGCGCGGGATCGGTCTCAAAGACACCGCGACGAGCAAGCGTTACGGTCTTGGTACCGGGCTTTTGCACGCCGCGCATGGTCATGCACATATGCTCGGCTTCCATCAGCACGATCGCCCCTTGGGGAGCAAGATATTCCATGAGGGCATCGGCAACCTGCGCGCACAGCTGCTCCTGCAGCTGCAGACGACGGGCATAAACCTCAACCGTGCGAGCAAGCTTAGACAGACCCGCCACGCGACCGTTAGGGATATAGCCGATCGCAGCCTTGCCATAAAACGGCAGCAGATGGTGCTCGCACAGCGAGTAAAACGTAATGTCGCGCTCGATAACCAAATCGTTCGAAGCGACGGCAAAGGTTTTGGACAGGTGCTCCTCGGCACTCTGGCCCATACCGCCGGCAATCTCGCCATACATACGGGCGACGCGTGCCGGGGTCTCCAGCAGGCCCTCACGAGTTGGGTCCTCGCCTATACCTTCAAGCAGCAGCTTAATAGCAGTCTCGACTTTTTCCTGATCGACCATCTGGGCCTCACTTTTTTCGATTTCGCGTTCGCGCTATGGTACCACGCTGGCACGCAACCTCTTCCAGCTACATAGTATGGGTCGAATAGACCGGATCGTCCCGCCAAAGCTCCACAGCGTCGCAAAGCGCAACGCCCTCGCGCGCAGCACGAGCGCGCGAGGCGTTCATGTCGATCACGCGCTGATTGCTCGAGCCCCTAAAGCGCAACGAGATATCGTACAGATCTTGAACGAACGGACCGTCTACCAGCATGTCGAGGCAAGCAAGGATACGGTCCGTCACGTCGGTATGGTGACGGCCGCCCGGCATTAGTTCCTCGAGCACGTCACCGGTAAAGCACCAAATGGTCTTCCCAGACTCCACAGGATAGGTCGCACGCACGCGTTCGATAAAATCAACGAGCCCCGCCTGGTTCTCGGGTTCCATAGGCTCCCCGCCCAGAATCGTCAGGCCATCAATAAAGGGATGATCAAGACTCTCGATGATTTTGTCCTCGACGGCACGATCGAACGGTTCACCCGCGGCAAAGTCCCACGCGACGGAGTTAAAACAATTCTTGCACCCACGACGGCACCCACTCACAAACAGAGATGTACGAACGCCTTCTCCATCAGCAATGTCGAAATACTTAATGTTCGCGTAGTTCATAGGTAACCTTCCTGGGGGTCTGGAGCATATCATCCCGTCCTCAAACATTCTCGGCCTTCGGCCTGCGAAACTGCGGGCGGGACGATATGCTCCAGATCCCTCGCGAGCGACACTCGGTGAACAAAGCGAACATCGAGCATAGGGTTCGAGGTCCAATAAAAACTGGGTTGCGGCTCAACCGCCATCTCAAGTAAATCGCAGCTGCAGCTCGAATTATTTCCGCTAAGAACTTCGAGGAGTGAGCAGACCGCATGCTGCATCTCAGCTACATCAACTTGGCTGCCCCGTAGCGAGGCCCCGGACCTTTGCTCGATATGAGTTCCGCACGAACAGGAGGCGCCAGTGGCGCCTCCGTCGTGAGCCAGGACTGTCCGAAATGGCGAGTAAAGGTCCGGGGCCTCGCTACGGGGCAGCCTGGGATGGTTATTAGAGATGCAGCACGCGGTCGCGGATCTCCTCGGTTCGACCCTGGTTCCAGAACTGGGTACCGATGTAGCCGCACGTGCGACGGGCGACATTCATCTTCTCCTGGTCACGATTGCCGCAATTGGGGCACTCCCACACCAGTTTGCCATCGTCCTCGACAATGCGAATCTCGCCGTCATAGCCGCACACCTGGCAGTAATCGCTCTTGGTGTTGAGCTCGGCGTACATGATGTTGTCGTAGATGTACTGCATTACGCGAATGACCGCCTTGAGGTTGTCCTGCATGTTGGGAACCTCAACGTAGGAGATAGCACCGCCCGGCGAAAGCTGCTGGAACATGCCCTCAAACTTAAGCTTGTCGAAGGCATCGATCTCCTCGGACACGTGGACGTGATAGCTGTTAGTAATGTAGCCCTTGTCCGTCACGCCCGGGATAATGCCGAAACGGCGCTGCAGGCACTTGGCGAACTTGTAGGTCGTCGACTCAAGCGGAGTGCCGTACAGCGAGAAGTCGATATCGCTTTCGGCCTTCCACTCGGCGCACTTGTCGTTCATGTGCTGCATGACGGCCATGGCAAACGGCGTGCCCTCCTTCTCGGTGTGGCTGTGGCCCGTCATGTACTTGACGCACTCATACAGACCGGCGTAACCCAGGCTAATGGTGGAATAGCCGCCCACGAGCAGCTTGTCGATCGTCTCACCCTTCTTAAGGCGCGCCAAGGCACCGTACTGCCAAAGAATCGGCGCAGCATCCGAAAGCGTGCCCATCAGGCGCTCATGACGGCACAGCAGGGCGCGGTGGCACAGCTCAAGGCGCTCATCGAAGATCTTCCAGAACTTGTCCATGTCCTGATGCGAGCTCAGCGCAACATCGGGCAGGTTGATGGTCACAACACCCTGGTTAAAGCGACCATAGTACTTAGGCTTGGTCGGGTCATAGTTCAGAGCGTTGGCGACATTGTTAAAGCCGTTGCCCGAACGGTCGGGCGTCAGGAAACTGCGGCAACCCATGCAGGTATAGCAATCGCCGTTGCCGGCGGTCTCGCCCTTAGACAGCTTGAGCTCGCGCATCTTCTTCTCGGAGATGTAGTCGGGCACCATGCGCTTGGCGGTGCACTTGGCGGCGAGCTTGGTCAGATAGAAGTACGGCGAATCCTCGCGGATGTTATCGTCCTCGAGCACGTAGATGAGCTTGGGGAACGCCGGGGTGATCCACACGCCGGCTTCGTTCTTAACGCCCTCATAGCGTTGACGAAGCGTCTCCTCCACAATCATGGCAAGGTCGTGCTTCTCCTGGGGCGTACGGGCCTCATTGAGATACATAAAGACCGTCACGAACGGCGCCTGGCCATTCGTGGTCATAAGGGTCACGACCTGATACTGAATCGTCTGGACGCCGCGACGAATCTCATCGCGCAGGCGTTCCTCAACGACCTCGCGAACCTTCTCGGCAGATGCCGAAACACCGAGCTCCTCAAGCTCGCGAGTGACCTCGCCGCGAATCTTTTGACGGCTCACCTCAACGAACGGGGCGAGATGGGTCAGCGAAATAGACTGACCGCCGTACTGGGAGGAAGCAACCTGGGCGATAATCTGCGTCGCGATGTTGCAGGCGGTCGAGAAGCTGTGCGGCTTCTCGATCAGCGTGCCCGAGATAACGGTGCCGTTCTGGAGCATGTCCTCCAGGTTCACCAGATCGCAGTTGTGCATGTGCTGGGCAAAGTAATCCGAATCGTGGAAATGGATCAGGCCCTCATTATGGGCATCCACGATCTCCTGGGGCAGCAGCACGCGTTGGGTCAGGTCCTTGGAAATCTCGCCGGCCATATAGTCGCGCTGAACGGAATTGACGGTCGGATTCTTATTGGAGTTCTCCTGCTTAACCTCTTCGTTATTGCACTCGATCAGCGACAGGATCTTGTCGTCGGTCGTGTTCTTTTGGCGCTTCAGGCTCTGAACATAACGATAGATGATGTAGCGGCGAGCGACCTCGTAGCAGTCGAGACGCATGATCTCGTCCTCGACCAGATCCTGGATCTCCTCGACCGATACGGTATGGCCGGCCTTCTCACATGCCTCGGCGACGTTTTGCGCCGCGTAGATCACCTGGCGGTCGGTAAGACGAGAGCCCTCCTCGACCTCCAAGTTGGCGGCGCGAATCGCATTGACGATCTTATCGATGTCAAAGGCAACCTCGGTGCCGCTGCGCTTGATGATCTTCATCCTCTTGCCTCTTTCGCGTCGTAATCCCATTGCGCTTCAGAGCCAAACGATGCCTGGCAGGGCTTGTCCCTGTCTTGCGGCGCCGTCGCGCAATCTGTGCTCTCGATAAACCATAGGTCCTCATGCGGACAATCCTCGCGGCCGATCAAGCGGCTCAAAGGCGTGTCCAAATGGGACGAACAAGGTCTTCGTTCTCTGTCCGCCATCTATCATACGACAAAGACGCCTCTATATCCTGTATTCTTTTTTTAGGTCAAACACAACATATAGTGTTTCAGCAGGTCAAAGCAATTGGTCATTTTACAGACACATTAATTATGAGGGTTTCTCGGCAAGTCGGTAAAACGTTACCAACGCGGCTACCTGCAAGGCAGTTATAAAACCCCCTAGTCAAGCCGCCGACAAATCCTACCAAAACCAAGCCGCTCACGCGAAAAGAATCCAAAAGATTATGCTTGACCAACATGTTGCGGTCGAATGCCGGCGGACGGAGCGACGGGGCTGCAAACGCTCGGAAGACTACAGCCCCGGCACCCCGTCCGCCGGCATTCGATAGGCGAGGAGCTATTACCTCTCTTCGCGAGCTATCATGCGGCCGAGAGCCGCTGTAAAGGGATCGAGCAGCACGCCGGCGATAACCACAAAAGCCCACCCCTTTGTGACAAGGCCCGCCCAGCGCGCGAAGAACGTACGGCCTTCAATCGTTCCGAATCCTCCCTGGAAGGCAATCTCGCCAAAACCGATCACCATAAAAGATTGCATGGGGGTCAACCATGGAAACGCGGGCGACGTGCACGGTTATGATCAAAATAATCATCTCCCACGAGACCAAGAGGCCAATAACGACAAATTATGCTGGGCAGCAAATGCAACGTGAAAAGCGACCGAGGTCGATAATTTGACGGCATATTATGTGTGTTTATAACAAAACAGTCCAGAAGCAAAGCCTCTGGACTGCGAACATTTGGTGGGCGTTACAAGATTTGAACTTGTGACCTCTTCCGTGTCAGGGAAGCGCTCTCCCCCTGAGCTAAACGCCCAAATGGAGCGGACAACGGGGCTCGAACCCGCGACCCCAACCTTGGCAAGGTTGTGCTCTACCAACTGAGCCATGTCCGCTTACGGGGATTAATCTTACGTGATGCCCGCATCCTATGCAAGAACTTTTTTTGAAAAGTTTTGCGACGCCCTCGCGAACCTCACGAAGACATCAGTCACCTCAAAAAGGCCGAGCTCCTCACCCTGATACACGTATGCCGAGCCCGGAAGCGCCAGCTCAAGCAAAAGGGCCGCCCGCGCGCGGCGCTCGCCGAGTTCACGGTCCTCGTCATAAGACGACCCGTCGCGTAAGAGCCAGTCGAGCGCAATCTGGTGGTAGCGCGTCGCCTTGATTTGCGGCAGGGCATAGCGCGTCGCCACGCGCGATAGATCTCGTGGACCTCGTTGCGGTCCCACAGCGGATGGGTGCCGTCGTCAACCATGTCATCGCCCTCGGCGAGATGCCACCGGTCAAGGTCATCGCGGTCGAGGTCCTTGGCGAGACCGTGCGCCACATCAATGCGAAAGCCATCAACGCCTCGATCGCTCCAAAACGTCAGGACGTCGCAAAAGAACGCATGAACCTCGGGGCATGACCAGACAAAGTCCGGCCGCTCGGGCATAAACATATGCAGCTACCACTGACCGTCCGCAACACGCGTCCAGGCGGGGCCGCCAAAGTTGGCATTCCAATTGGTGGGAGGCAGCTCGCCATGTTCGCCGCGACCATCGCGGAAGATATAACGGGCGCGCTCGGGCGATCCAGGGCCGGCGGCAAGAGCGGCTTTGAACCAGGGGTGCTGGTTGGATGAATGATTGGGCACGATGTCGACGATGACCTTGATGCCGCACGCGTGAGCCGCAGCGACCATGTCATCGAAGTCGTCAAGCGAGCCGAGACGTGGGTCGACATCGCAGTAGTCCGCCACATCATAGCCACCATCGACAAGAGGCGATGGGTAAAACGGGCTCAGCCAGATGGCCTCGATGCCCAGCCGCTCAAGATAGTCCATCTGCTGGGTAATGCCCACGATGATACGCCCAAAGCTGTTATTCGCGGCAAACAACGCCACGGCCACGCCCCAAGACGCTCGCCCCCTCTCGGGTTCGAGCCTCCCGGGACGAATCGACCGATTAGTGAAAAGAACGGAAAACCCACTCCCCCGGCCACGACAGCGAGCGGGCTCCGGGTGCCCCAGGTTGCCGCGAAAGAGGAGGGAAGCGTACTTTATGTACGCGACCGACGATTGAGGGGCAAGATGGGGTGCCCGGGGCTCGCGCAGCGTCAACAAAAAACGCGGTTCGTTAGAACCGCGTAAGATAGTTGGAGCGGACAACGGGGCTCGAACCCGCGACCCCAACCTTGGCAAGGTTGTGCTCTACCAACTGAGCCATGTCCGCATATGTAAAACAAAACGGGCGCCGGAGCGCCCGGATGTTGCCTGGAGGCGAAGCCCGGATTCGAACCGGGGGTAAAGGCTTTGCAGGCCTCTGCCTTACCACTTGGCCACTTCGCCGAAAAAGGACCGTTAAGAACGGTCCGGAAATGCAATGGAGCGGACAACGGGGCTCGAACCCGCGACCCCAACCTTGGCAAGGTTGTGCTCTACCAACTGAGCCATGTCCGCTTGCGGGTTATTAATTTACGCGAGTTATCCAAAAGACGCAAGTACTTTTTTCAAAAAAGTTGCCCAAAGCAAGTTCACGCAGGAAAATCATGTCGACCCAAGGCGCTAAGCGCACGATTCCAATGCCGAGCTAAACAGCTTCACCATCCGAACGCGTGTGCCGGCACCATCCGTGCGACGGGCAACCTCCACATTATCGACGAGCATGCGCATAAGCTTGATACCTCGTCCGCGTTCCTCGGATGCCATCGGTTCGCTCGCCCCATCGATAGAATAGCCAGAACCTCGATCAAGCACCTCAAGCACAACACGGTCCCCATAGGCCTGAATCGTCAGGATACAGCCAACACCGCCCGCATGGTCATATGCGTTACCCAATGCCTCCCCCAACGCTAATGCGACGTCATAGCGCTCATCACGCCTCAGGGGAAGCGATTCGAGAATCTCGGCCACACGGTGCCGATAATACGGGAGATTCTCGATGCCTCGCTGCACCTTGACGCTCTTGCTCCATCGCGGCAACTCCCCCACCGGAATGGCGGGAATCGACTCCCGCACCGGACCCGCAACATGAAGGATGTCGACAAGTCGGGCAATCTCCAAAAAGCGAACGACCTCATCGGAGGCGTTAACAAGCGAAAGCAGCCCTTCTCGTCTCATAAGCTCTCTGGCACGCGTAAGCAAAAACGCCAAACCCGTCGAGTCGATAAAAGCCACGGTCTGGCAATTGATGACAACACGGCGCACGCCCCGGTCGATTAAATTATCCAACCGTCGGCGCAGCTCGGGCACCGAGGCGATATCGATATCGCCCGGTGGCGTCAAAACCGCTATGTCATTCCACTCATTCATGCGACCATGGTTCCCCAAAAGAGCTCGCTCGATGCACACTTTTCTGCAACCGTTAGGATTCTGTATGCCCAACGTCGCGACCTACGATCGACCCCGTAAAAACTCAAGGGACACCAATGCAATGTCATCGTCCAGCGCCGAGTCGGTAAAGCGGTCAAGCTCGCCCAAGACCTTACCGCAGATGCCCGATACGCCCTCACCCGAAACAGAGAGTAGAAGGTCGCGCAGGCGTTGCTCGCCAAAGAAAGCACCCGAGCGGTCGCGTGCTTCGATCGTTCCGTCGGTATACATAAACAGCATGTCACCAGGATCGAACGAAAACACGCCCGTCTCGTACACCATGCTCTCAAAGGCACCGATCACGCCCGATTGGCACCCAAGGAGCTCCACTTCTCCCCCGCAGGTCTCTCCTCCGCCATGCGGCGTCGACGACGGCCTAATGACCATAGTGGGAGGATGTCCCGCAGAGCAATAGGTAGCGCGGCCCGCTTTAAGATCAATCTTGGCGATAAACGCCGTCACAAACGTCTCGACCCTCGAAAAGCCCATGAGCATGCTATTGAGCGAGCGGGCCATGCGAGCGGGTCCCGCACCCTCCCAGGCATAAGCCGTCAACGCCGTCTTGACGAGCGCCGACATCGACGCCGCCTCAATTCCTTTGCCGGAGACATCGCCCAATATCATAACGGCGCAATCGTCGGGAAGACGGACAAGCGTATAGAAGTCACCACCGACCAACGCCGAATTCGTTGCCGACAGGTATACCGAATCGGTTGCGATGCCCGGAACGTCGCTGAGCGAATTTCTCATGCCAATCTGAAGCGTCTGAGCGATATGACGCTCTTCACGCTTTTGAGACTCGCCCTCATAGATCAGCTCAAAGTCGTGTGCCAAATGCACCATGTAATCGTATTCAAGGTCGTCGATTGGCTCCTGGCTGCCATCACGGAGCAGCAAAACGCGCCTCGTCGGTCCCTTGGCGATATCAGCGGGCACGATTGCATCGTTGCTTCGCGTACCATCCGCCTCCGAGTGGCAGCGCCCCGCCTCGATACCGGAATCGACATAAAGTCCCTGACACGGCAGGCCGTGGGCTCTCAACCATGCGCCCATAGTCGTGGATTCGTCCACGCGCGTAAGGCGCACGTGCTTGAGGTCGTCGGCGCTCGTCCCACCCAGCACCGATGTCTCAAATCCATCGGAAATTGCCCCCAGGCGCGCCGCCGGCGTCGTGACAGAAAAGAAGAGTGACTCCGGATCGCCCGGCAATGCCACACGACTGCCGCCTTCAAAATCGATGACATAGGTTCCGAGGCCCGCATCATACTCCACGGGGCAGAAATGGCAACTGAGCACAGCGCAGATTTCGGTCGACACCGCACGCGAGGCGGCAATAGGATCATCGAGATAGGCAAACAACTCATCGCGCAGCACGTTGAGAGAACGGCCAAGCTCTGCCGTGCGACGTGAACGCAGACTCGATGCCATGCCGACTAGTTGGATGGAGAGATAATCGCAAATGACCTCGAGCACGTTGACATCATAGGCAAGCGGCGCCTGCGGACGTTTCCAACCGACCTCCAACACACCGAGCACCTGAGTGCCATAAAACACGGGAAGACATATCTCGCTGCGGTATGGAGGCATATCTTGCACGCGTAGCAGGTGCTTAGAACGATTGTCCAGGTCCATAAACATACCCGAGGCAACCCTATCGCCCTCGAGGTCCTGCTGAATCGACAGGCGGCAGGCACGAGACTCACGGAGCACATACGTCGGGATACCCGCACCATACGGCATAAACTCGGGCAGGTAGCTGTCATACAGCTCCTTGGAAACACCGCGAAGCTTAAAACCGCCGCTCTCAGAAAAATAGATGGCAGCACCCGAGGCATCGAGGGTTCCTACAAGCTGGTTCAAAACGGTATCCAACAAACTAGGCAGCTCATCGGAGCCCACCGTGCTCATAATGACCGACAACGTGCCCGAGAGGCGCTTATTCGCCACTCTGAGCTCCGAAAGCGCACGCTTGAGCTGACGGTCATGCGAATACTGCTCTTCGATACTATGGAGCGCCACGAGGACACGCGGCGCACGGCGGCCAAAGATACGAGGCGGCGTAACCGAGCCGGCACAAACTAGGACGGGAATAAAGGAGCCGTCACTGAGCTTAAGCATCAACTCGCTCTCGGTACCATTGGTCTCAAAAGGAAGACGATGTTCTGTCGCGCGTTCAAATGCTGACGAGTACAAGAGATCTTTAACGTCCCCGTTGATCACATCGGAACGTTCCTCGCAGATCAAGTCGAGCAAGCGATTGTTTACATGCAAAATGGTTCCGTCGAGCTCGCAGATAATGACAGCATCGCTCGTAATATCGACCAATTGGGCAACGTCAACCCACTCATTGCGCTCAAGCGTTTCCATCGTGAACCTCACCGTCTATCGGTAACAAAAAAGCCTCCGAAGAGGCTTCTCAAATGCGATGGTGTCGGAGGCGGGACTTGAACCCGCATGACCAAAAAGCGGTCACTAGCACCTCAAGCTAGCGCGTCTGCCAATTCCGCCACTCCGACATGCTATGTTGTTGATTCGCAGTTCGTTTTGTTGGACCCGCGCTTTCAACGAGGAAGATAATAACCTATGATTCGAGAACTGTGCAAGCACTTTTTTCAAAAAAGTTTACGAATTTGAAAATGCGCAGGTAGACTGACCTGTTCGGGCAGGAATGGGGTTGCCTTCCAACGCGTCCTCGGGCATGCGGCATTATTTTGATCTGCGCTTCGCGCTACAAAATAATGCCGCCCCCTGCGGAATGCGTTGGAAGTCAACCTCATTCCTGCCCTAGGGGCACATGCTTCATGCACAGTTCTCAAACATGTTCTGGGGGCTGATATTAATTTAGTGGCTCGGCTTTGCCGAGCCCTTTTATGGGGAGGCCGGAGCTAAAGCTCCGGCCTCGCTCAATTTTTTATTAGATTAAGTGAGCGATCAAGGAATCGC
>NZ_JBQHTS010000010.1:0-82190 GCF_052065595.1 Collinsella sp. HCP28S3_E12 | reverse complement strand
CGGACCCCCTGTAGACGTTCAGCTCTCCCATTACGTTTCGCTCCATATCCCGCTCCTCCCGGGTCGGATACCCGATCGGAGCATAGTTCCGTTAGCGCAGTTGGTGAAAGTGCGTTAGCGGGGTCGGCGAAAGCGCGTTAGCGCATTCGGCGAGATGCGTTTGCGAAAGTGGTCAATTTTAGATTAGCGCTAACACGGGCGAGCGCCCGGACGCCGACCTCGCGAACTCGACGCTGTCGGACGCGTGCTCCCGGCTGGCGCCCGGCGAGCGCCCCGTGATCCACTCCGACCGCGGCGTGCACTACCGCTGGCCGGGCTGGATATCGATATGCGAGCGGAACGGCCTGGTCAGGAGCATGTCGGCCAAGGGCTGCAGCCCCGACAACGCCGCGATGGAGGGCTTCTTCGGCCTGCTCAAGAAGGAGTTCTTCCACGGGAGGGACTGGTCCGGCTGGTCGCCCGGGGAGTTCATCGAGGCCCTCGGCGCGTGGATAGGGCGCTTCAACTCCGAGCGGGCAAGCGACGCGCTCGGTGGCGCGACACCGGACGACTACCGGTCGTCGCTGGGGATGGCCGCGATTTAGCGGTCCAGGAAATCGTCCGCAGTCCCCGTCCATTCTGGGATGTGACTTCCCGATGGGGGCCGATGCGGAAACTGCGTCCCGTTTCGGGTCTTTAAAGCGGGACGCGGCTTCCCCTAGGGGAAGCATCTCGTTATTTGCCGTCGTCGTCCTGGGCTTCATCGCGCGCGTAGAGCTCCAGCATGCGGCGGCGGTATTCGCGCACGGCGAGCTTGGCGCGCTCCAGGCGGCGGCGCTCACGCGGAGTCAGCTTGGACGGGTCGATCTCGTCGCCATAGGTCTTCTCAGCCAGCAAATGAGCGGCGTCCACGATACGGGCATCGATGTGGCCGCTTGCCGCCTCGGTCGAGAGGCGGTCAGCAATGGAATCAAGGGTAGGTATGCCGTCGAGCGAACGCCCATGGCCATGCGAGGTCAAAAGCTCATGCTCGCGCGCGAGCAGGCTCGCTAGGTCGTGGTGAGCGCGCAGGATATCGAGTGCGTCGGCAGGGTGCTCGGCGACCTCTGCCACGGCAGTGGCCGGCGCGGCATCGACCACGCGATAGAAGAGCTGCGCGAGCAGCGGCATCAAGAACACCGTGATGGCACCGGCGGCTACCATAACCGAGGCGACGTCTTGCGACAGCGCGCCTGCGTTGACGGCCACACTCGTCACGGCAACGATGATCGGCAGGGCCGTAGTGCAGTACAGGGCCACGGTAATGCGGCCATACGCCGAAACGTCACGTGTCGCGGGACAAATGCTCATAGAGACAAGGATCGGCACGGCGCGAATGATCAGCAACGCCGCGATAAAGCCCACGAGCAGACCCGGGCGCGACGCCACGGCCGTCAGGTCAATCTTTGCGCCTGACACGGTAAAGAACACCGGAATCAAAAAGCCATAGGCCAGGCCATCGAGCTTGGTCTCGAGCGTATGGTTGCCCTCGGGGATGATATAGCGCAGGACAAAGCCAGCGGCAAAAGAGCCCAACACGATGTCGAGGTCAAAGATGGCGGAAAATGCCACGAGTGTGACCAGGATGAGCACCGTCAGGCGCACGAACGTCTGCGACGTCGTGTCGGCCCGTTCCTCGACAAACGCAAAGAAGCGGCTGCCGACGCGCTTGGAGCGGCTCGGAACCACGGCCAACAGCACACAGACCAGTGCAAACAAGCCAAGGATCACGAGCGTCTGGATACCAGTACGAGCGGAGAGCAGCACCGACATGGCAAGCACGGGACCGAGCTCTCCCCACGTGCCATAGGCAAGGATGGAGTCACCCACACGCGTGCCGGTCAGCGAACGCTCACGCATGATGGGCACGAGCGTGCCGAGCGCCGTCGAAGTGAGCGCCAGCGTCACGGCGATACCGTCGAAATGGCTGACCGAGAACCACGGGGTAAAGCGCACGGCAAGCCAGGCGATGCCAAACGTGACGACCCACGTCGCCATACCGTAGCGTCCCTCGACGCCCGTGATGTTCTTGGGGTCGATCTCAAAGCCGGCAAGCAGGAACAAAAAGGCCAGACCGAGCTCGGACACAAGCGAGACCTCGGCATCTACATGGATGACGCCGAGCATATGAGGTCCCAGCACCGCGCCGAACACGAGCAAAAAGACCGTCTCGGGAACGGGCTTTCCGGGAATCGCCGATGCGATAAAGGGGCTTGCGAAAGCCACAAGCGCGATGATAGCGAGCGAAACGAATGCCATGTGATGCCTTTCTCTTGTTTGCGCTTCACTGTAGCACCCTCGCCGTCCTCAATACGCCATGAGCTGTCGTATCATAGTGACGTTTACAAACATGTGGCTCAAGGCGACCGCGAGGCTTGTCCCGCAAACCGACCGCTGCCGCATACCGCACCGTACGCCCAACCGATCAGGAAGGCAGGAACCAATGGTCTCTCGTATTTACGTGGAGAAGAAACCCGGGTTCGACGTCGAGGCTCAGCAGCTCAAGGGCGAGCTGACCGAAATTCTCGGCATCAAGGGCATCGAGGCCCTGAGGATCATCAACCGCTACGACGTCGAGGGCATCGACGAGGAGCTTTTCCGCTCCTGCGTGCCGACCGTCTTTAGCGAGCCCCAGGTCGATGTGACCTACGACGAACTCCCCGCAAGCGATGGCGCCGTCTTTGCTGTCGAATTCCTGCCTGGCCAGTTTGACCAGCGCGCCGACTCCGCCAGCGAGTGCGTGCAGCTCATCAGCCAGGGCGAGCGCCCCGCCGTGCGCTCCGCCAAGGTCTATATGATCTCGGGCGCTCTGGACGAAGCCGCCATCGAGGCCATCAAGCACTACGTGGTGAATCCCGTCGAGGCCCGCATCGCCTCGCTCGGCCTACCCGAGACGCTGTACATGGAGACCCCCGAGCCCCAGCCCGTCGAGGTGCTCGACGGCTTCCGCGAACTCGACGAGGCCGGCCTTGCCGCCTTTATCTCCGAGCGCGGCCTTGCCATGGACGAGGCGGACATCGCCTTCTGCCAGCAGTACTTCCGCGATGAGGACCGCGACCCCACCATCACCGAGATCCGCGTGATCGACACCTATTGGTCCGACCACTGCCGCCACACCACCTTCGGTACCGTCCTGGACGACGTGACAATCGATGACGCCGTGGTACAGCAGGCCTTCGACCGCTATATGGAGATGCGCCACGAGCTCGGTCGCGACGCCAAGCCCGTCTGCCTCATGGACATGGGCACCATCGGTGCCAAGTACCTTAAGAAGACCGGCGTCATGACCGATGTCGACGAGTCCGAGGAGATCAACGCCTGCACCGTCAAGGTGAAGGTCGATGTCGACGGCGAGGACCAGGACTGGCTGTTCCTGTTTAAGAACGAGACCCACAACCACCCGACCGAGATCGAGCCCTTCGGCGGTGCCGCCACCTGCGTGGGCGGCGCCATCCGCGACCCGCTCTCTGGCCGCAGCTATGTGTACCAGGCCATGCGCGTCACCGGCGCCGGCGACCCCACCGTCCCGGTCTCCGAGACGCTCGAGGGTAAGCTGCCGCAGCGCAAGCTCGTGACCACCGCTGCCGCCGGCTACTCCAGCTACGGCAACCAGATCGGCCTTGCCACCGGTCAGGTCAGCGAACTCTATCACCCCGGCTACGTGGCCAAGCGCATGGAGGTCGGCGCCGTCGTGGGCGCCACCCCGGCAAACCACGTGCGTCGCGAGTGCCCCGCCCCCACCGACAAGATCATCCTGCTGGGCGGCCGCACCGGCCGTGACGGCATCGGCGGCGCCACCGGCTCCTCCAAGACCCAGAACACCGATTCCATCGAAACCTCGGGTGCCGAGGTCCAGAAGGGCAACGCCCCGGTCGAGCGCAAGCTGCAGCGTCTGTTCCGCCGCGGCGACGCCTGCCGCCTGATCAAGCGCTGCAACGACTTTGGCGCCGGCGGCGTCTCGGTCGCCGTGGGCGAGCTTGCCGACGGCCTGTATGTCGACCTGGACACCGTGACCAAGAAGTACGACGGCCTGGACGGAACCGAGCTCGCTATCTCCGAGTCCCAGGAGCGCATGGCCTGCGCCGTCGCCGACGGTGACGTCGAGGAGTTCATGGGTTATGCTGCCGAGGAGAACCTGGAGGCGACCGTCATCGCCGAGGTTACCGCCGAGCCGCGCATGCGTATGGCCTGGAACGGCGTCGCCATCGTCGATCTGTCCCGCGAGTTCCTCAACTCCAACGGCGCACCCAAGCACCAGGTCGCCCACGTGTGTGCCCGTAGCGTGTGGCAACCCAGCTGGGCCGGCACCACGCTTGCCGAGCGCATGACCTCGCTTGTCACCGATCTCAACGTCGCCTCCAACAAGGGCCTTTCCGAGCGCTTCGACTCCACCATCGGTGCCGCTACCGTGCTCATGCCCTTTGGCGGCAAGACGCAGCTCACCCCGAGCTCTGCCATGGTCGCCAAGTTCCCCGTGGACGGCGAGACCACCACGGCGAGCGCTATGGCATGGGGCTTCAACCCCTACCTGATGGAGGCCGACCAGTTTGCAGGCGCCTACCTGTCCGTGGTCGAGTCCATCGCCAAGCTCGTTGCCGCCGGCTTTGAGCACAAGCGCGCCTACCTCTCCTTCCAGGAGTACTTTGAGCGCCTGCGCACCGAGCCCGAACGTTGGGGCAAGCCCATGGCAGCCGTCCTGGGCGCCCTTATGGCCCAGGTCGACCTGGGTGCCGGCGCCATCGGCGGCAAGGATTCCATGAGCGGCTCGTTTGAGGACGAGGCCGGCGAGCTCAACGTTCCGCCGACCCTGATCAGCTTCGCTGTCGCCGTGGGCCGTGCCGCCCGCGCCGTCTCCCCCGAGTTTAAGGGCCTCACGCACCGCGTCGTTCGCATCGCCCCCGCCACCTATGGCGAGGACTACCGCCCCGATGCCCAGCAGCTGCTCGCCGCGTTTGACGCCGTCGAGGCGCTCACCGCTACCGGCGACGCCCTGGCCGTCTCCACGCCCGGCTACGGCTGCGGCGCCGAGAGCCTCTTTAAGATGTGCGTCGGCAACCAGATCGGTATCGAGCTTGCCGAAGATGTGGACGTGGAGAGCCTCTTCACCCCGCTCTACGGCAGCTTTATCGTCGAGCTCGCCGAGGACGCCGAGCTGCCCGAGGTCGCCGACGGCGTTGTCGTCGAGCCCCTGGGTACCACCGTCGAGGGCTATGTCATCGACACCGGCTCCGAAGTCATCGAGCTCGCCGAGCTCCAGGAGGCCTGGGAGAGCGGTATCGAAGGCGTCTTCGCCTACCGCAGCGCCGGCGAGACCCCCGAGGTCGAGGCCATCGACTTCCGCGCCAAGGATATCCACGTGTACGGCGGCGCCAAGATCGCCCGCCCGCGCGTGATCATCCCTGTGTTCCCCGGCAACAACTGCGAGTACGATAGCGCCCGCGCCTTCCGCGCCGCCGGCGCCGAGGCCGACACCTTCGTGATCAACAACCTCACGCCCGAGGCCGTCGCCGAGAGCACCCACGAGCTCGCCCGCCGCATCCGTGCAAGCCAGATCGTCATGATTCCCGGCGGCTTCTCGGGCGGCGACGAGCCCGACGGCTCCGCCAAGTTCATCACGGCGTTCTTCCGCGCTCCCGAGGTCACCGAGGCAGTCCGCGACCTGCTCAAGGCCCGCGACGGCCTGATGCTGGGCATCTGCAACGGCTTCCAGGCCCTGATCAAGCTCGGCCTGGTGCCCTACGGCGACATCGTCGACGCCACGCCCGATGCGCCCACGCTGACCTTCAACACCATCGGTCGCCATCAGAGCCGTCTGGTGCGCACCCGCATCTCGTCCAACCTGTCCCCGTGGCTGTCGCAGTGCAGTCTGGACGACCCCTACACCGTCGCCATCAGCCACGGCGAGGGCCGCTTTGTCGCCAACGATGAAGTGCTCGCCCAGCTGATCGCCAACGGCCAGGTCGCCACGCAGTACGTGGGCGAGGATGGCAAGCCCAGCATGGATCTCTCCGTCAACCCCAACGGCTCCGCGCTCGCCATCGAGGGCATCACGAGCCCCGACGGCCGCGTCCTGGGCAAGATGGGCCATGCCGAGCGTCGCGGCGACAACCTGTACCGCAACGTGCCCGAGCATGTCCCCGGCGATAAGTTCATGCCGATCTTTGAGAGCGGCGTAGCCTACTTCGCTTAAATACGTTCCCATCGGGTACAATCCCCTCGGGTAACAACACCCGCCACCGGCACACCCGGTGGCGGGTTCTTTTTTACTTCGCGCATACAGGAAGGACATCATGGAAAGCCGCAAGCCGTATCTCGCCACCCTGCCCGGACTCATCCTGGGCTGCCTCGTCTGCTGCGCACTCTGGGGGTCGGCTTTCCCCTGCATCAAGATCGGCTATGAGCTCTTTGGCATCCCCGCGCACGATAGCGCCTCGCAGCTGCTCTTTGCGGGCTTGCGCTTCACGCTTGCCGGCGCCCTGGTTATCGTTGGGATGAGCGCGGCCCAGCGCTGCCCACTCGTTCCACAGGCTCGCGACATTAAGCCCATCTGCATCTTGTCGCTCTTCCAGACTATCGGGCAGTACTTCTTTTTCTACCTGGGACTCTCGCGCGCCAGCGCCATGTCGAGTTCCATCATCGAGGCCAGCGCCAACTTCCTCGCCATCCTCTTTGCCGCTCTGGCGTTTCGCACCGAAAAGCTCGATGCGACCAAGGTACTCGGCTGCGTACTGGGCTTTGCCGGCGTCGCATTCGTCAACCTTTCGGGTGCGGACGGCACCTTTGGCTTTACACTCGACGGCGAGGGATTTATATTGGCTTCCACTATTGCGGGCGCCCTGTCGACCTGCCTCATTGGCATCTTCTCGCGCGAGCATGACGGCGTCTTGCTCGCCGGCTGGCAGTTTTTGGTCGGCGGTTTGGTCCTTACCGCCATCGGGTTTTTGATGGGCGGCGCGCTATTCCCCACCGAAATCGCCCCCGCCATCGCGCTCATCATTTATATGGCGCTCATTTCCGCCGTCGCGTACTCGCTGTGGTCCCGCCTACTCGCCGTCAACCCCGTTAGCCGCGTTTCGGTCTTTGGCTTTATGAACCCGGTCTTTGGCGTGCTGTTGAGCGCGTTGTTGCTCGGAGAGGGCGCTGGCACGAGCCCCGTTACCGTAATTGTGGCCCTGCTCTTGGTCTGCAGTGGCATCATCATTGTCAACAAACCTAAAAAGGCCTAACAAACCACCCCGTTTTGAAAAGGGCAGCTCTCACTTTAGCTTAATGGAGCACACTGTATCTCGTTGATTTCGTACCGAGTCGCGGCGGCAAACGCCGCCTTGCCGTAACGCGCCGGCGACATCGAGGGGATGCAGATGCATAAGAAACTGGTTATGGGAAACCAGGCCTTTGCGTATGCCGCGCTTGCGGCGGGCGTTCGCGTGGTCGCCGGCTACCCGGGCACGCCGTCGACGGAACTTGTCGAGACAGTTGCCAAACTCAAGGCCCAAGGTAGTGCCGAGGGTGTCCACGTCGAGTGGTCGACCAACGAAAAAGCCGCGCTCGAGGTGCTGGCAGGTGCATCGTATGCAGGAGCGCGCTGCCTTTTTACCTGCAAACAAGTTGGACTAAACGTTGCCTCCGACCCGCTCATGAGCCTCAACTACGTGGGCATCAAGGGCGGTCTGGTGCTGTTTGTTGCCGATGATCCCGGCCCCATCTCCTCTCAAACCGAGCAGGATACGCGCCGCTTTGCCGCATTTGCGAAGATCCCCGTGCTCGATCCGCAAAATCTGGAGCAGGGTTACGCGATGATGCAAGAGGCATTTGAAATCTCGGAGCGCTACCATACGCCCGTTATCGTGCGCCCCACCACCCGCGTATGTCACGCCTCAACCTATTTGGAGGTACCCGAGCATACCGTCGCACATCCCGCTGGCACCTTTGAGAAGGATCCCAAATGGGTTATCTTCCCGCGCCGTTCGTTTGCCGCCCATGGCGAGGTTAACGAGCGCCTGCCGCAGATTGCAGACGCCTACTCCAGCGGCAAGGCCGCAGACGCGTTTAACCCCATCGAAAACCATGGCGATGCCACGCCGCGCCTGGTGAGCTGCCGCGCTCCGAGAAAAAGACGAGGCGCATCTTCGACAGCCGATACTAGTCCCCGAAAGCGCAGAAGGGGCGCACGACCATCGCAACGGTCGTGCGCCCCCCTTTTTTAGCGTATCTGGACGCCGACTTTCTTCTTCTCGCGCTTTACGCGGTAGAGCTCCGCGTCGGCAGCACGGAGCAAGTCTTGCCAGGTATCGACGCCATCACCAACCCGTGCGTAGCCGATGGACATCCGCAACAGATACGGAACCTCGGCGCGCGCGAGCTCGTCGTTGATTGCCGCGCACAGATGCAAGATATCCTGCTCCGCTATCGCCTTTTGAAGCACCACGAACTCATCGCCGCCATAACGCGCGATAAAGCTACCAGACGCCGAGCAGACTTCTTTGAGCGCAGCGGATATGACCTGAAGAGCATGGTCGCCCTCCACATGTCCATAGCGGTCGTTAATCTGCTTAAAGCCGTCGGCGTCCATCACAAGCAGATAAACGTCTTCGGCCTGATCCACATTTGAGAAGAGCGACAGTATATAGGTCTCAAAACGGTTGCGATTGTTGAGGCCAGTCAACGGGTCGGTCGAGATGAGCTGCTCCTGGAAGACAATGTAGAGCAGCAATATGCTAATCATTATGCCGACACAAAGACCGGGCAACGAGTATACAACCTGAAAGGTACCGCCCACCAGGGCCGGAATGGCGAAAAATGCCAAGGTTCGATAGATGGTCTTCGTCTGCAGGCTCTCGACCCTGCGAGACTGCACAAACGCATGTAGGGACGTATGTATAACGTAACAGTAGCTGACAATGGGCTGGATCATATAAGCAGAGCCGCGACTATACACGCCCTGCGAATCGATATAGAACAGGGCGTGCGTCCAGTAACTGGTAAACGCCAGCACGACCACCAGAACCGTAGGCGACGCTACAAGCACCACCCTATAGCGCGAGGCCAAAAGGCGAGAACCCTGCACCGTCTCGGAATAGATAAACCAAATGAGACACACGATGGCAAAGAGCGAAAACGAAACCGCGTTGGAAATCCAGTTGACAGCAATGCCCAACGTGCCGTCCACACCATCCAATAGCACCCAGATCATATCGAAGAATATGTACGCGGCAGAGGTGTAGCCAAGCATGCTAAACAATAGCTGCTGGGTGCTCGAGAACAAGGAGCGACGGCTCCGCACGGCAAGCCCGATAAGAACAATCATGCTTAGCAGGAATATCTCAATCTTGAGCGCCTTAACCACCAGGCCCATCTCCCCATCATCAAACCGACAGCGCTTCTCCGAGCCGCACGCATCACCATAACTCCCCCAATCCAGAGGGGAATGAGGGAATAATACCAGAGCGCCCGGGCGCTCTCACGGCGCGAGTTGCACGCCAGCATCATTGATGGGCGCCGATGGCTACTCGCCATCGATGTCGGCCGCGACGGCTTCCTCGATGGCCTCGACACCGGCGGGCGACAGGTCTTCCTTGCCCTGGCAGAACTTCTTATCGACCCAACCGGTCAGAATCGGAGCCATGATTGCCGTGATGATGACGGCGGTGGCGATCTGAGCGTATGCGGTGGGCGCAAGATCGGCATAGCGCGGCGCGACCTCGGCAAGAGCAACCGGCGTGGTCATAGCCGTGCCGGCGATGGTGGAACAAGCCACGGCGGCTTTGCCGTTACCGCCGCACAGGCGCTCGAACGCAAAGGTGATGGGACCGACGACAAACAACGTGACAAGGCCCAGCAAGATGCCGGAAATGCCGCCGGTGATAAAGCTCGACAGGCTCATAGACGCACCGAGCTGAAATCCGATGACGGCGATCGCAGGATTGGTGCCGGGAACCAGCAGGTTCTTGATGAACGGGAAGAGGTTGCCCAAAACCATGCCAATCACGAGCGGCAGGATGGAACCGATGATGGTGCCAACGGGAATGTTGGCAAGACCAGAGACACCAAGAATGATCATGGTAACCGCAGGGCCCGCCGTGAAGAACGGGATGCCCACGGCGCCCTGCTCGGACTCGTCGCCAAACTCGCCCATGATGCCCGTGTAGAGCGCCATGTTGCAAAACGTAATGCCGCCGATGATGGAAACCGAGCTCAGGCCCAAAAAGTTGTCATTAAAGAAATACGCAACGCTCAAGCCCAGCACGGCTGCCACCACAAGCTTAGGAATCAGTACGACGATGCCGGTCTTGATGGCACCCGGCGTGGACTTAAAGCTGATGCCGGCACCCACGAACAACAGGATCGCGGCGACGATGGTATTGGAACCGCCGCGGCAGGCGGCGGTAAAGAAGCCGCCGATCTCGAAGCCCTGCGGGCAGAAGGTATTGAGCAAAAGGCCGACGATCATCGGGTAGATCATGATGTCACCCGGAATGCGCGGTACTTTGAATTTCTTTTGCTCGTTGGCGATCGCTTCCTGTGCCATGAAACCCCCATTTCCGCCGACGCAGGACAAAAGCCCACGTCATGCTTTGCTACAGTAAAGTTTGACCATGGTACCAGAAGAAGCAGACCGGCTCGGTGAGAAATCCGATTCGTGGGGCCCGGACGCTAAACGCACCCCACTCCTATACGAGGCTCAAAACGATATAGAGCCCGATACCCGAGACGCAGCACCACAACATCGACTTTGTCTTGATTGCCACCGCAACGACGCCGACAGCCGCTGCGAAAAGAGCAGGCAAATAAAGAGCGATGTGCAGACAAAACCCGCAATAGCGGTGGGAATATCGACAACGGCGCACCTATCGCAACATTGGGAAGCATCACCGGCCAGACGGTTTTAACGATTTTGAGCACCATGGCGTTCCTCGTCCCGACAAGCTTTCCGAGCCGCATTCGACGACATGGCAGAATCATCGCCCGGCGGCAACCGAGTTCACCTACAATTGCCACCGGATCGAAAGACACAGAAAGACACAGCTTTTTAGGAAGTCATTATGACAGCTATCGATCGAACGGGGGCAATCGCGGCCTTCAGGACCTACACCGATGCCTACGATGCCGCCAATCCGCGTATCGCGCTCAAAATCGAGCATACGTACCACGTTGCCGAGGCATGCGATGCCGTGGCACGCAAGCAGGACTGGGCACCGCAGGACATTGACCTGGCGTGGCTTTGTGGGCTGTTGCACGATATGGGCCGCTTTGAGCAGCTGCGACGCTGGGACACGTTTAGGGATGCCGAGAGCATGAGCCATGCGAAGTTGGGCCTCGAGGTCCTCTTTGGCAAAAACCCTGCAGACGCGCCCGCGGCAACAAGTATCCGCGACTTTATCGACAGCCCGGCAGAAGACGAGCTCATCCGCGCGAGCATCGCCTATCACAGTGACTTTCGCCTGCCGGCACAACTCGACGAGCGTACACGGTGCTTCTGCGATATCGTGCGCGATGGCGACAAAATCGACATTATGCGCACCATCGCCGACAGCACCGTCGACACCATCCTCAAGGTGGATGAGGACGCATTTCTCGCCAGCCACTTCTCGGCGCCGACGTTGGCCGCCTTTGACGAGCACCGCTGCGTCGCACGTGATGAACGCGACGAGCCCGCGGACTACCTGGTAGGACTCATCTGCTTTATGTTTGAGCTCGTCTATCCGGCGAGCCGCGCGCTGGCGCGCGAGCAGGGCGATATCTACCGCCTGCTCGACGCGCCCTTTGGTATTACGCAGCCCTTTACCGACCCCGCCACACAGGCAGCCTGGAGCCGTCTTAGGGAAGAGATGCGCGACTGGCTGGCGCGCGCCTAGCGCTCAAGCTGGGCTAGCAGCTCCTCGACGACCTCGACGGCATCACCGACAACCTTGTACTGGGCAGCACCAAAGATGGGGGCATCCGGGTCCTCGTTGATGGCGATAATGCATTCCGCCCCACCGATGCCGGCAAGATGCTGGATGGCGCCCGAAACACCGATACTCACAAGCATCTTGGGCGAAACCGATACGCCCGTCTGGCCAATCTGATGGCGATACTCCAACCAGCCGGCCTCCACGACGGGTCGCGTGCAGCCAAGCTCGGCTCCCAGAGTCTCGGCGAGCCTTCGCATCAGCGGCAGGTTTTTCTTGGAACCAATGCCGCGACCTACCACGACCAGGCGCTCGGCATCGGCGATTGAAGCCTGCTGTCCCCACTCCTCGGCGGGAATCGAGATCTCGACACGAGCCTTAGCATCATCCGCAAGTGCTATCTGGGTGATCGTGCCGGAGCGGCCGTAGTCAAAGTCGGGCGCCTTAAAGATGCCGGGGCGCACCGTTGCCATCTGGGGACGATGATTGGGGCAGACGATGGTGGCCATCAGGTTGCCGCCAAACGCCGGACGCGTCTGTTGCAGCAGCCCCGTCTCCGTATCCATCGAAAGCACGGTACAGTCAGCCGTAAGGCCCGTCTGCAAACGCACGGCAACGCCGGGTGCCAGTTCGCGGCCAAAGGCGGTCGCTCCGTACAGAATGGCCTCGGGCTTGCGCTCTGCCACCAAATCGCAGATGAGGCGAGCGTAGACCTCCACATCGTTCTGGCGCAGACGCTCGTCGCGACAGATCAGGACCTCGTCTGCACCGGCGCAAACCAGATGCTCCAGGTCACCGAGAGAACCCTCGGGGCCCATGCCGACCAGCGCCACCAGGCGACAGCCGCGTGCATCCGCAAGCTCGCGGCCCTTGCCCATGAGCTCGAAGGCAACGGGAGCCACCGTATCGTGCTCGTCGGTCTGCGCGAATACCCAAATGTCTCGATATGCATCGAGGTCAACCGCGCCGGCGGCCTCGTCGCGCTCGATCGAAATGGCATTGATGGGGCAAGCGTCGACGCACCCGCCGCATAGGATGCAGCCGTCGGTTACGCGGGCGCAACGGTTGGGCCGCTCGCCTTCCACTACGATGCCGCCTGAGGCACAGGCGCGAACGCAGCGACCACAGCCGATACAGGCTTCGCTATCGATAATCAGTCCGCTCATCTATGCCATCCCCTCGATAATCTTGGCAAGTTTCGCCGCCTGCTCGGACGCCGTTCCGTCAACGGCCTCGCACGTTTGGTTGCGGTCGGGCACAAACGATCGCACGACCTGTGTCGGCGAGCCGGCAAGACCGCAGCGCGCGGGGTCGGCGTTCACGTCGGCAGCGTTGACCACGCGCACGTCCGCCTCCTCGGCCGCACGAATACCGGCGATACTCGGCATACGCAGTTGGCCAATCTCCTTGGCAGTCGTCATCGCGCACGGCATCTCAAGATAGACCGTCTCCTCGCCGGCATCGCAGCCGTGAACAAGCGCCAGTGAACCACAGGTCGTAAAGCCCGCGCTCTGCACGCAGCTCACGTCGGTCACGCAGGGAATCTCGAAGGCACCGGCAAGCTCGGGACCAATCTGGGCCGTATCGCCGTCCACCGCCATCTTGCCGCAGATGAGCAGGTCGAAGTCCTCGTCGAGCGCCTCAATGCCGCACTTGAGGGCATAGGTGGTTGCCAGGGTATCGGCACCTGCAAAGGCGCGATCGGTTAGCAGCAGTGCGTCATCGGCGCCTCGGGCGATGCAGTCGCGCAATAGCGATTCAGTCGCGGGGATGCCCATCGACACCACCGTTACGCGCACGTCCATGCCAAAGCCGATAAAGTCGTCCTTCAGCGCCAGCGCGCATTCCAAAGCGCTCGCGTCAAAGGGATTAATGACCGCCTGCTTGCCATCGCGCACGATGGTATTGGTCTTGGGGTCCATCTTGACCTCGGTGCTGCCCGGCACCGCCTTGACGCACACCACCATATGGAAATCGCTCATCTTCACGCGCCCCCTTTCTGGACGAGCTCATCCAAGAGCTTCTCCGAAAACAGGTTACCGCGGCCCAACTGCCCGGCAGGATCGAGCTGGAGCTTGAGCCGCGCCGACTCGACCATGGCCTCGTGACCGTACATCGTCTCCAAGAAGCCCGCCTTGATCTTGCCGACGCCGTGTTCGGCGGAGACGGCGCCGCCCATGGCCGTGACCTCGGAAGCCCACTGGGCAAAGAGCTCTCCGCCGCGGCGGTAATCCTGCGCATCGCGCGGCAGAATGTTCACATGCAGATGGTTGTTACCGATGTGCCCCCAGGCGGCAGATTCAAGCCCACTTTCGGCCAACGTGCGGCGATAAAGGGCGATGACATCGGCCAAACGTGCGTTGGGCACCGACATATCCGACCCCAGCTTGGTAATGGTGGGGTCCGTGCGGCGACGCTCGTCGATGAGCATGTTGACGCTCTCGGGCACCGCATGGCGGAAGAATCGCTGACACTCGCGATCGACCTCGGTGCGCGCGACCCATGTCGCATCGTCGCTGCCGCCCGCAAGCTCCAGTACCCACCCCAAGTGATACAGCTCCTCAGTCGCCTGGGCTTCGTCGTCGCAGTCGAGCTCCACGTAGACACAGACCTTGGCGTCTTTGTCGAGCGCCGGCAGCGAGGCGAACGCGGTCGACTGCTCACGCTGACGACGCAGGATATCCAGGGCGCCCGCATCGAAATATTCGATGGCAGCCGCGTGGGACAGGACGGGACGTACAGAATCGGTGAAGGACACGGCCTTGTCTTCGCTGTCAAAGAAGCAGCTCACGCCCCAAACGACCGTAGGCGCCGCCTGCAGGGCAATCTCGAGCTCGGTGATGACGCCGAGTGTTCCACACGCACCGATAAACAGATCGATGGCATCCATATCGTCAGCAACGAAATAGCCCGAAGCATTTTTGGTCTTGGGCATGGTGTAGTCGGGAAGGTCGAGCTCGAGCGTGCGGCCCTGCACCGTAACGAGCGAAAGGCGACGACCCTGTGCAAAAACCTCGCCACGGTGAAGCTCGAGCAGGTCGCCATCGGTCAGCACGACATGAAGGCCCGTGACGTGAGGGCGCATGGGGCCGTAAGCGTAGCTACGGGCGCCGGAAGCGTTGCATGCCGCCATACCGCCCAGGCAGGCAGATGCCTCGGTGGGATCGGTAGGAAAGAATTGCTCGGGAGCTTCCTGGAACTCCTCGTAGGCCTCAAGCGATGCCTGGTCCCAGCCGGCAGTCGGCAGCACTTTCTTGCCCAGTTGCTTGCGCAGCTCAGACAGCACGACGCCGGGCGCCACGCGCAAAAGAAAGCGGCCCTGCTCATCGCGGCGAATGCCTAGGTAGCGATTCATGCGGGAAGTATTGAGAATGTGACCGCCATGAGGCACGGCGCCGGCGGCAAGACCGGTCCGGGCGCCCTGAACCGTCACCGGGACACGCTCGGCATGGAGCTTTTCCATAATGGCGCGGACCTCGTCCTCCGTTGTCGGAAACGAGATGCTCGAGGCCTCGCCCGATGTGCGAGACTCATCGCGACCATACTCTTCGAACTCGTCGGTGAAGGGTTTGATGGTTGCAGACACGCGAACTCCCCCTTTAGCTAACTACAGTGTTTGCAGGGAAATGTTACCGCATCGTTTCACCGACATGTTCGAGACCGTCTCCATAATTGACGTTTTTAACGTTCGCGCAATTCGGCGAACGGCGGAATTTTCGAGACAAGCGATGCTTTTGCCACACGTTGCCGCGCAGCCACAACATGTGCATTTATCAGTCAAAAATAGTTGAGATTTTTTTCACATGCTTTTACCTGCGGGGATATCGGCTCGTCAAGCAATTGGTTAGTTATTGGGCAAGTTGCGGCTGATACGGTCGGCATCGACAGCCAAACCAATAGGAGTTTTGGCCCCAGAGCAGGGAGGTTTCCATGGCATATTACTGGCCCCAATACGGTTTCGCCATCGAAGTCGATGACGACCCCTATCTCTTGCCTTTCGACGAAGATGCATTTCCAGGTACGGAGGTCTACCACGTCACCACCGATGTGATCTGCGACCCCGAGTCGTTCTCGGCGCTCGCCCACCACATCGCGCGTATCCACAACATCGAGCTCCCTCACGACTTCGACGAGCTCATCTACTCGCGCCGCCTGATGCTTCACATGCTCTTTGGAGCGGACCCGTCCACGTTCGCACGTGTCTACACCACCAAGGACGCCGCATGAGTGCGAAGAAGCCGCCCCGCCTTGCAGGACTGGGGCGTCGCAAGAAACTCGTCGTTGTCTGCCTGGCTGTCGTCTGCGCCCTCATCGCCGTAGGGCTATACGCCTGGCAGTCGCAGCCCGTGCCCGAAGCGGGCGCCTCAGTCACGACGGCAGAAGGTAAATCGCGCCAAGAAATCCAGGATGAGCTCGACGCCATCGTCCGCGACAACATGATGACGATCTCGGTCGCGCCGGTCGCACAGTTGCAGGAAGGCGGCAAGTTGCGCGTCAACGTGCAAAACGTCCAAGACAACAAGTTTCCCCAGCGCTTCCGCGTGATTCAAAACGACGAGACCATCTATGAGTCCGGTGTGGTCGAAGCCGGCAAGACGGTTGAGACCTGCCCCGCCGGCGATATCCAAGAAGGCGAGGCATATATCGAGATTCAGGCACTCGATGCCAAGACCTACGACACCCACGGCAATCCGACGCGCGTCAAAGTGCGGGTGGCACAGGCAGAAGGCTAGTGGCCGACGCGCTCGCAGGGGCAGCACCCTGTCCCCATTCGTCCAACCATCACGGAAACAGTCCGTGACGAGCAGAAAGGATCGATTATGAACACACCCATGAACCTGAGCGGAGCCAGGGCACTCGCCGTGGGCGCAGGGCTTACGCTCGCACTTGCGATGGGCGCCGCGCCAACGGCGGCCATGGCAGAGGTGCGCGTTGGAACCACCGATGTGACGGTGAAGGCCGACATTAGCAATGTTTCGTTTAAGGCGCCAACGGTCATCCCCTTTGCCGCCAAAGCCGACGGAACGCTTGTAGGACCCTCCGACAATACGATTACCATCGACAACCTCTCGGCATATGGCATCCACGTCACCAACATGAAGGTCACGGCCAAGAACGACTGGACAATCGTTGCAGACGCAAAGACGGGCTCGGCCCAGAACTCCATCGATTTTAAGGTTGGCCCCGATACGGCAGAAAAGGATGCCAGCTCGGCGACTCAGACTACGGGCCTCGATCTTTCCCAAGACGCAAGCTTCGACATGAAGTACAAGGACATTGCCGACGGAACGGACAAAATTAGGCTCAATGTGAGTGGCCACGTCGCCCGCGTCACGCGTGACATCTACCACGCCACCGGTACGGGAGATCAAGTGGCAAGCATCACCTGGACGGTCGAGCCCGGTGCGCACGCCACGTCCTAAGGCGATTGCACTGGCCGCCATCGTCGGCATCTTGGCGTCCGCACCCGCAATGGCCTTTGCTCAACAAGAGCAAGCGCAAGCGGCCACAGAAGTGACCGTCGATCTTTCGGGCCTTAATCGCGGCAGCCGTCACGAGCCGCTCGTCCAGACGAGCGACACCCGGCAACTCATTGCGGTAGGCGTCGCCACGGTGGGAGCAGGACTGACGTGCCTTGGCCTGCACATCAAACGCAACCAATAGCCAAGCACGACCGGAGTACGCGGAATAGATAGGAGAACCATGGCACCCAAAAACCTTTTGCCCGTTGCCGCGCTCTGCAGCGCACTGGCGAGCGGTACGCCTCTCGCCGCTTGGGCGACGCCCGCCACGGCAAGCTCCTTACCGCAAGCTCTGAACCCCGCGGCGAATTCGTCGGGTATCGTCGCCTGCCAACGTTTTTCGCTCGCACATGCCACGGTCCGAACCTCGGGATGCCTTCACCGCAATGCGGTCGACTCGATAGTCGTGGATATCAAGCGACCGGACAAGGAGAACGGCCCCCAGACAGGTTGCGCCATCTGCACATGGAAATCGGCTGCAGTCGACGCCGATGGCGACCCATGCGACTTAGAGCTGCGCATCGATATTGCCTCGGTCGATGACTCGGCGAACGGGGCAAAGGTCGTCTTCGACAGCGCGGCCCATGAAGAAGAAGGGGGTGTATGCCTGGGCTGCGTTCCCTCGAATGCCGATGGCGCGCAGCCCATCATCTCCTTTACGGCGTCGCTGCGGCTGACCAAGGCGGACACCGAAGCCATCGCAACGGGAGATGCGCCTTTGCTGTTCTACGCTGGCGACGCGGACGACCAAAAGGCTCAAAGCACCAGGCAGAAGGGCTCGCTTAACCTCACGCGCGGATCAGAACCCGCCCCCATCAATATCGATGCCCAGGAGCCGGGCGTGCAGCGCATTCTCGCCGATCCGGCGCTGCTCCAAATGACATGGCACGGAGTGGGGTCCGTCGAGATTGCCGCTCCTATATCGAGCGATAATGACAAATCCCCCAAAGACGAGGTCGCAGACGCACCGGCACATGTTGACGATGCATCATCAGAAGACAACGCTGCGGTTCCTCTCGAGAAGCCAAGCGGCAGCGCCACCGAACTAGGCGATTCCCAACCGAAAGACGGCCTGGACTTTGCCGCTCCCCCAAGTGTCGACGAAGGCAACTGTTGCATGATGGTCGCGCTCGACCACACGGAAACCGTCGATGCTGCAAGCATTGAGCCAGTCGCTGCCAATGCGCCCCGCCGCAAAAATATCCTCATCGCATTCCCCAACACCGTCGAGCTCGTCTTTTTGCCTTCGGGCGAAGTCGTCGCGCCTACGGCACTTACAGCAGTGGGAGCAAAGAGCGCATCGAACGATATCCAAGCTATCTCGGCACTTGATGCCACAACGACCGCCAAGTTACACCTTTATTCCGTTGCAGCAGACGGAACGCGAACCGAAGAATTCGACGGAACCAAGCTTTTGGTTCCTCGTCGCATCGGTATCCAAGAAGACGTCCCCTATCAAATGGAACTTGAAGGGTTCGATCGCGCACGAGATGCCGACATCATTGCCGCAGCCATCGAATCCCCACAGCACCTCATGACGCTGCGCTTCGACTTTAGCCCCATCCTGTCCTAGACCGCTAACCGTCGCTTGGCTCGGATACTGAGCGCCCCTCCCCGTTCTGCTACGATTGCCGCGTTGGCATCAATTACAGGAGGGTTCATGCCGGGTTTAGGAACGATCATCAACGTCGCGCTTTTGATCGCGGGCGGTCTGCTTGGCCTTATGGGCGGGCGCTTCATTACGCCTCGCATCCAAGACACGCTCATGAAGGCGTCGGGGTTGTGTGTTCTGTTTATCGGCCTGGGCGGCACCATGCAAAAGATGCTCGTTATCGATGGAGAGGCGTTGGCGACCACCGGCACCACCATGCTTATCGTCTCATTTGCCCTCGGTTCGCTCATCGGCGAGGCCATCAACCTGGAGGCCGCCATCGAGAACCTCGGCGAATGGCTCAAGCGCAAAACCGGCAGCGAAGGCGACAACGAGTTTACCAACGCCTTTGTCTCAGCATCGCTCACCGTGTGTATCGGTGCCATGGCCATCGTAGGATCGATTCAGGACGGTCTGCTCGGCGACTGGTCCACGCTTGCCCTGAAGGGCGCGCTGGACTGCATCATCGTCTGCACCATGACGGCCTCGCTTGGCCGCGGCTGCATCTTCTCGGCCCTGCCCGTTGCCGTATTCCAGGGCACGATCACGCTTTTTGCCGGCGCACTCTCCCCCATCATGACCACCGCAGCCCTCGACAGCCTTTCGCTTGTGGGCTCTATGCTCATCTTCTGTGTTGGGGTTAACCTTATTCGACCTCAGACCTTCCGCACGGCCAACATGCTCCCCTCCGTCGTCGTGGCGGTCATCTACGCCCTCTTGTTCTAAATCTATCTACGTAGCGGTTTCTCGAACACCTGTTTGATGCTGTGCTATGATATGAGGTCACCGAAGCTGCGTTAGGAGAGGAGAAGCGGTGGCCGACCAGGACGTCAAGATGCTCATCGAGCGCATTATGGCCGAGGCCCGGACCCATCAGTCCGCCCACTTCTCAAACGAAATCTATGCTGACGAGCCGATTCTCAAGACCGGTCGACAGATGCAGAACTTCCTCCCCGACCAGTACCGCAAGATGCGCGAGATATCGCGCTGGCAAGATGATCCCAAAGGCGGCGCGGGACGTTGGCTATCGGAGGCGGAGCTCTTTTACCGCCAAGGCCTGCTGATGGCCGACTTCGAGGACGATTGTCCCTACAACGGCACCTTTAAGTCGTACTTTCCCACCTACAATGCCATGAGCGATCGACAGTTGCGCGGCTACTTTACCTGGCGTGCCCAAGTGCGCCGCGGAACTGTCGAGGAAACGTCTACGTCCTTTGCCTTCCTGTATCTCTATGAGCTGATCTGCGGCATTGGCGTAGATGACCCACTCGATGGCTTTAGCAAGATCAAGGCCTTTTGGAACGCCTATCGTGCCTTCGAGCCCGGCATCGACCGGTTTGCACGCGTGTGGTTGCAAGATTACGCCGTTTTCCACGGGCTCGACCCCAAACTGCTTCGCGACTCTAAAACCGTCATGTTCGATAACGCCCTTATCGAGCTGCGACGCGCGGCTCGAGACCTTGCACCTGCACCGACGCCGCCGGACCTGGCGCCTGCGCGTCGCAAGACCTCCGAGCCTACGCTCCCCCTCCCGCCCGACGAGGCGGGCGAGGAGCGACTCATGGCCGCCATCAACGCCCTCTCCACGTATAACCTCGATAACTCTAGACTCGATCGCAGCCACCATCGCGACCTACGCCACGTGGCATGTGCCGTGTACGTCCGCATGGCGCGCTACTATGACACGCATCGAAAGACCGGTATCGTGGCGAGCTTGTTTGGGGAGGAGACGGCCATGCCCTATACCATGTTTGCCTCGGCCGTGTTCTTTGCGCCCGAGCGCCACGAGGACTGCGAATACCGTCTTGACCCCATCCATATCTACCGCTGCCAAAACGGTTTTTGGGAATGCATGCGAATTCACGGCAGTAGGCAAAAGAGCAGCAAGCTTGGTGAGATGATGCGCGCCTGCGACCAACGTCTGCGCCTGGCCCTAGCCCCCGCCCACCCCCTGAAGGAGGAGAAGGTCCCCAAATATCTGGCCAAAATCATCGATGACGAGATCGTGGCATGGCTTTCGTGGGATGCCGCACACCAGCCCGTCAAGATCGATATCGATTTGAGCCAGCTGGGGCACATTCGGAGCGCCGCCGCGCAAACGCGTGAAGCGCTTTTGATTGATGAGGAGCGCGAGGACGGCACGCCCGCGGAAGCCGAGGCAACGCTTATCGAGCAGCCGGGCCGCGAGTCTGCGCCCGGCATGACTGCCGAACCTGGCGAGATGACCATACAGCAAGACGAACCCGACAAGCCGACTGTCTCCGCCGAAGAGTTTGGCGTCATGGCACCGCTCCTCGTGTCTGCGCCCGCACCCGTAACGCCCGCGTCTGCCGAAGCTACGAACAAACTCGCGCCCGCCGAAGATGCCTTTCTTCGCGCGCTCCTCGAGCAAAACACAGCGCAAGCGACATCGGCAGTGGAGAGGTCGGGCCAGAGCGAGGATATGCTCGTCGACAGCATCAACGAGACGCTCTTTGACCTGGTGGGAGACACCGTTATCGAGTTCGGCGCGGCAGGACCGCAAATTATCGAGGATTACGAAGCAGACGTGAGAGGATACCTAGACCATGAGTGATACCGCATCCGCAGCACCCCGCGTGCCCAAGCGCGTCGCTGCCGTCATTCTCAACTCACTCAAGGGCGGTGTGGTCCCGCGCATCGGCCTTCCCTATATCACCGTAGGGCGCGAGGTCGAGATCCGCGCCCTGCTCACCGATTTGAGTCTCATCGCCGACGGTGGCGCGAGCTTCCGGTTTCTGGTCGGTCGCTACGGCGCAGGCAAGAGCTTTTTGCTCCAGACCATCCGCACGCACGCCATGGGCGAGGGGTTCGTCGTCGCCGATGCCGACCTGTCGCCCGAGCGCCGCCTGCAGGGCGGTCAGGGGCAGGGCCTTGCCACCTACCGTGAGCTCATCCGCAACATATCGACCAAGACGCGCCCCGAGGGCGGTGCGCTCAACCTTATTCTGGATCGCTGGGTCGCCTCGTGTGCCGACGTCGACGAGTCGGTCGTCAATGCCCAACTGGCCCCGCTCGAGGAGATGGTCCACGGCTTCGACTTCGCCCGCATGCTCCGCCGCTACCGCACGGCCGTATCCGAGGGCGATGAAGAGGCCATGAGCCGCATAACCAAATGGATCCGCGGCGAATACCGCACCAAGAGCGAGGCTCGCGCCGAACTGGGTTCCTCAACCATCATTAGCGATGACGACTGGTACGACTACGTTAAGCTCATTGCGCGCTTTTTGGTCTGCAGCGGCTACAAGGGCATGCTGGTGCTCATCGACGAACTCGTGAATCTGTATAAGATTCCCAACGCGATCACGCGCCAATACAACTACGAGAAGATCCTGACCATGTACAACGACACACTCCAGGGCAAGGCGCAGTACCTGGGCATGATCATGGGCGGCACGCCAACCTCCATCGAAGACCGCCGCCGCGGCGTGTTCTCCTACGAGGCCCTGCGCAGCCGACTCGCTCAGGGCCGCTTTGCACGCGAGGACCTTAAGGACATGCTCGCGCCCATCATCCGTCTGCAGCCACTCACCTACGAAGAGTTGCTGGTGCTGATCGAAAAACTCATGCAAATTCACGCCGGCTACTTTGGCTGGACGCCCACGCTTACCGAGAACGACCTGGTGGACTTCCTCAAGATTGAGTTCGGTCGCGTGGGAGCCGACACGCATCTGACGCCGCGCGAAGTCATTCGTGACTTTATCGAGCTGCTCGACATCCTATGCCAAAACCCCAACGCCAACGTGGCCGAGCTGCTGCAAAGCGTCGGCGGTGACGCGCCAGCAGCCGCAACAGACGACACCGGCACCGCAGGCGCCGACCGCAACTTCGCCGAATTCGCCATCTAACCTGCCAAAAAGGGACAGGTTTATTTTGGCAGGTTTTATCTGGGCAAACATTGAAGCAGTCATGCAGCAAGCCACTGCCCGCCGCGTTGAGAGATTCGCTTTTGAAAGGAGGCCCCGTGAACGCCTTTGACCGCTACGCCCCGTTTATCCAAGACTTCATCTACTCCCACGATTGGGAGAGTCTGCGCTCCATTCAGGTTGCGGCGGCAGATGCCATCTTTAACACACAAGACAATGTGCTCCTGACGGCATCCACGGCTTCCGGCAAAACCGAGGCGGCCTTCTTTCCCATCCTGACCGAGTTTTGGGAGAAGCCGCCCGCGAGCGTGGGCGCCCTCTACATCGGCCCCCTCAAGGCGCTCATCAATGATCAGTTCGTCCGCCTTAACGACCTCTGCGAAGAGGCCGATATCCCTGTCTGGCACTGGCATGGCGATGTCTCACAGTCGCACAAGGCTAAGCTCATCAAAAAGCCGAGCGGCATCTTGCAGATTACGCCCGAGTCACTCGAGGCGCTCCTGATCCATAAGCACATGGCGATCCCGCGCATGTTTTGCGACCTGCGCTATGTGGTCATCGACGAGGTCCACTCGCTCATGCGCGGCGACCGTGGCGGGCAGACGCTCTGCCTTATCGAGCGACTCTCGCGCATGGCCGGCGTGCAGCCTCGACGCATTGGCCTTTCGGCCACCATCGGCGACCCCGAGCGCACGGGCGCTTTTCTCTCACAGGGAACGGGACGTGACTGCGTTATCCCTCGTTTTGAGGAACCGCGCCGCGTATGGCGCATCTCCATGGAGCACTTCTACAACTCGGGTCCCCAGGCACAGCAGCGGGGATTCGAGAGCATGGGTCCTCAAGAGGCCGAAGTTCTTGCCTCCGAGCGCATTGAGGCAGCGGCACCCACGGCGCTGCCGGCCGACACCCAAGGCATGTGCCACAGCGGACAGCCCACACAGGAGGAGCGCCGTCAACGTCGCAAACGGGCACAGGGTAAGGCAACCTCCGGGAACCGCTGCACTTCCTCGGCCCCCGAGGGCGAAGTCGACATCCCCCGGGCCGCCGAGCAAGCGCTCCTCAACCCCACCGACACCGCACCCGACAACGCCGATCCCGGCATGGGCTATATCTTCGAACACACCCGCGGGCGCAAGTGTCTGGTCTTTGCCAACTCGCGCGAGGAGGCAGAGGCCGTATGTTCCATGCTGCGCAGCTACTGTGAGAGCCGACACGAGCCTGACCGTTTCCTCATCCATCACGGCAATCTTTCGGCATCGTTGCGCGAGACGGCAGAAGAGCTCATGCGCGATGAGGAGCAGGCACAGACGACCGTCACCACCTCTACGCTTGAGCTTGGCATCGATATCGGCCGTCTGGAGCGTGCATTTCAGATCGATGCGCCATTTACCGTCAGTTCCTTTTTGCAGCGAATGGGCCGCACGGGACGCCGCGACCTTCCGCCCGAGATGTGGTTTGTCATGCGCGAGGAAGAGCCCGAGCCGCGCACGATGATGCCCGAAACCATTCCGTGGAAGCTCCTGCAGGGCATCGCACTCGTACAACTCTATCGCGAGGAAAAGTGGGTCGAGCCGCCCGAGCTCGATCGACTCCCCTACAGTCTGCTCTATCACCAGACTATGTCGACGCTTGCCAGCACCGGAGAGCTCACGCCGGCAGAACTTGCCCAGCGCGTGCTCACGCTCAGTTATTTCCACCGCGTCTCAGCCGATGACTATCGCGTGCTGCTGCGTCACCTCATTAAGATCGACCATATCCAGGTCACCGAGGGCGGCGGGCTCATCGTGGGCCTCGCGGGCGAGCGCATCATCAACAATTTTAAGTTCTACGCCGTGTTTCAGGAAAACGAGGAGTTCACCGTCCGCAGCGAGTCGGCCGAGCTGGGCACGATCGTCAATCCCCCACCGCCCGGTGAACGCATCGCCATCGCCGGGCACTGCTGGATTGTCGAGGAAGTGGACTGGAAGCGCCATACCGTCTTTGCCACGCAGGTCAAGGGCCGTGTACCGGCTTACTTTGGCGACTGCCCCGGCGACATCAACACGCATGTACTCGAGCGCATGCGTAAAGCGCTCAACGAACATGCCGCGTATCCGTACCTTATGGGCAACGCGCGGGCCCGTCTGGCGCAGGCTCGCCATACGGCCGAGATTTCGGGTGCGGGCACTAGGCCACTCATTAACCTGGGCGGCGACACCTGGGTGCTCTTCCCCTGGCTGGGCAGCTATGCCTTTTTGGCGCTCGAGCGCATGCTCAAGATTAAATGTGCCGCGGAGCTGGGCCTTCGCGGACTCGACCCGTCGCGCCCGTACTTTATGCAGTTTAAGATGAAGGCCGACGAAGAGACGTTCTTTGAGGTACTCGCCGCCGAGGCCGAGAAGGACTTCGATCCCATCGAGCTCGTCTATCCCGGCGAGGTGCCTTACTTTGATCGTTACGATGAGTTCGTTCCCGAAGAGCTCGTGCGTAAGGGCTTTGCCGAAGGCGTGCTTGACATAGAGGGTATGAAGCAGCGTGTCCGCAGCTGGCGCGACCACGCATAAAACGGGGCTGACTATATGAGCAGTCAATTTGGGACGGGGCTATTTTAGCTGCCCTTGCAGGTAAAGCGAAAGGTTTGGCCGATTAGTGGCAGGGATAGCTAAAATAGCCCCGTCCCAAATTGACTGCTCCCGATGTGGAGCGAGCCGGCATCCGAAAGCAGCTAAAAAGCCCCGTCCCAGAAAGACTGGTCGCAGAAAGACGCGCTAGTCGTGAAGGACGGCGCCGAGGAAGTCGGCGTCAAAGGGCACGGCTTCGGCAAAGGCATAGTTCCCGTCGCTGGCGATGAGCAGGTAGTTTTCCTCGCCACCGAACTCCGCATCGCCACAGGGGACCACCCAGGCGTGGGCGAATACCTCGAGTGCCGTGGCAGCGCAGTCGCGCAGGAACGTTACATCGCTCCCCTCGTTTGCGCTCACGATATTGTCAACGTAGATACCCCCGGGGTTCAGGCTGCCCCGCACTAAACGCAACGCCTCAACCGTCGCCAGCTCGCGTACGGGCTCGGCACCGCCAAAGCAATCGCTCACGACCACGTCGTAGCGACGATGGCCCACACTCGTCACACCCAGATACGAGCGAGCCTCAGCGGTTATCACCCGCAGGCGATCGCCCGCCGAGCGCTCTAGCTCGTCTAGGTAGAACCAGCGGCGCGCCAGGCGCGTAATCTCTCCGTCATACTCGATAACGTCCATGCGCAGGCCCTCGTGCGACATCAGCGCAAATTTGGGATAGGCAAACCCGCCGCCACCTAGCATAAGCATACGGCTGATACCGTGACCATAAACGTCACGCATCGCATCCTCGGCCTCAAACACGTCGTCGAACGCTCGATAATACGCAAAGACGGGCTCCGCCCAGCGCTCGCCGACGTAACTCGCGCTTTGGTAGACACCGCCTTGCACCAATACGCGGACTTCATCGCCGCCCTCATCGTGCACGCGTTTCACGCGCGTCAACCCATTGCGGGTTCGCGCAACCTGCAGGCAGGCAGCGCGAACAGCGACGGCAGCCGCGCCCAGCGCCGCGGCTCCCAGAGCAACGCCGGCAACAACGCCGGCAGAAACACTCGGCTTGTTCATCTAGAGCTCCTTTTGCAGATAGAGTCCATGGTCGTAAAAACCCAAATGGCGATAGTACTCGCGCGTACCGATCGCGCTGATCACGTTGATGTGCGTATAGCCCGCGTCCCGAGCAATATGGCACGCACGCTCCACCAGCGACCGCCCCAGTCCATGATGCTGCGCCGCCTGACCCTGGTCGCCCACGCGTGCCGCCATGCCGTACACGTGCACCTCGCGAATCATCGCCTCGTCCGGCGTCGTCGGCAACTCGTCCACATGCGCGGCGACAAACGAATGGTCGGGCAGCGACAGGCGCAAAAAGCCCGCAATCTTGCCCTGCGGCGTCACCCACTGCAAAAAACGCTCGTGCGTCACCGGCGTCTCGTACGCTACATCCTCGTCAAGGGTCAGCTCATCCAAGTCGGCACCCGCCGTGCTGATCTCGCGATAGCGAATCTCACACACCGTCGCACCGTCACCCCGAGCAGCCAGGCGGTTCTCGACGAGCTGACGCAGGTTGGGCTTCTTGTTGCCCACCATAATGTCGTCGGAGCTAAAATCGCGGATCATGCGGCTGATGCGACAGAACGGCGGCGTCACCACGATGTCATCGGCTAGCACGTCGAGCAGCTCCTCCTCGGTATAGGGGCGCCACTCGCCGCGCTCGTAACAGCCCACCAGACGCGAACCCTCGATGAGCGCGCACGGGTAGACCTTGACCTCGTCGGGCATAAAGGCCCCCTCGGTCATAAAGCGCTCGTAGTCGCGCTTGTCCCCCTCGGGTGTGGCACCCAGCAAGTTGAGCATAAAATGCGCGTGGATCTTAAAGCCAAACAGGCGCGCAAGCGAAAACGCCCGCTCGATTTGCCCCACCGAAATGCGACGCTCGTTGATATCGAGCAGGTACTGGTCGAGGCTCTGGATGCCCATCTGGATCTTGGTGCAGCCCAGGCGGCGGATGAGCGTAAGCGCCTGCGGCGTTACGGCATCGGGGCGCGTCTCGATAACGAGTCCCACCACGCGATGCTTCGCCGTCTCGTTGATGCGCTGCTGACGCTCGAGCTCCTCCATCGTTGCCGTCTGCCACTCGGTGACCTCGCCCCACGGCGTACCGGGGCCGTACAGACGACGCACCGCACGGTTATAGCCGCCCACGGCAGCATCCACACGCTCCTGCTCGTCGGCAACGCCGGCAGCGAGCTCGGCCTCGTCTGTCGCAATGCCGGCAGCCCGATAGCGCTCGCGGCGCTCCGCTACCACCGGCGGCAGCGCATCGGCGGGTGCATCGTCGAGCAGACGCCCCGCCTCGGCACGGCTGATGCCCGGACGCGCCAACATGGGGTTGGCCGCCACGCCGGCGACGGCATCGTCATTGAGCGCACGGAAAAGCTCCGACATAAACCATGTCTGATAGCCTTCCGGATAGTCGCTCCAGGTGCCACCGAGCACAATGAGCTCAATCTTATCGGTCGCATGCCCCATCTGCGAAAGCGCGGTCAGACGAGCGCTCACCTGCAAATACGGATCGAAGCAATTTTGCTCCGCACGGGCGCACGCGGGCTCGGCATGCAAATAGCTTTTGGGCATACGCAGGTCGTTGGGGCAAAACAGGCAATCGCCCGAGCACGGCCACGGCTTGGTGATGACGGTAATGGTCGCTACGCCCGAAGCCGTGCGGCGCGGCTTCATGCGTAGCACCTGCAGCAGTTGACGTTCCAGATCGGAATCGACATTCCACGCAGCCCAACGAGCCGGATCCTCACGTTTAACCCGCTGGTAGAACGGCAGCAGACGGCGCTTGGCCAGATCGCGCTTGTCGGCACCCTCACGGCGCGCCTCGGCATGTATCAGTTTGACGAGCGCCTTGTCGTCTACGGTCTCGCCGCGACGCAGGGCCTCAAGTATGTTCAAGATAATCTGTTCCATGCCCCCATTGTAAAGGCAAAGGCGCCGGAGCCCGTCACGGCCCCGGCGCCTCCATCAAAGAGCACGCCTATATGTACCGATCTCCGAAAACCGCATGTCACTCCGAATCAAACGACATGTCGCCCGAACCGACCTCAAAACGATACGTGGCAGACTTATCCCCGTTGTCGAATTCAAGATTCAAAATGGTCTCGCCGTCGTAGCCAAGCGGAAGGAAATCGCTCTCGAAGTCGCCGCTGCCCAAGGTGACGCTCGCCTTAAAGCCCGTCGAGTTCGGAACCGTCATCTCCACATCGCCCGAGGCCACGCTCACGTCCATCGACTTCGCGGGGGCCTGGTAGAGCTCGAACGTCGCATCGCCCGAACCGACCTCAGCGCTGAGCGCATCAGTCACGCTGCCCGAAAACTCTACATCTCCCGCACCCAGGAAAAGGTCGAAACCATCACAGATGACACCGGCAATCTGCAGATCACCCGAGCCCACGTGCGCGTTGACTCCCTTCAGATGTTCGGCAACACGGCGTGGCAGCTCAACCGTAACTGAGCGATCGATTGCCTTACCGTCATCACTTCCAAACTGGGAAACCTTGAGCGTCGAGTCCTCGACGGATGCGATGTTTTGCGTCGCGGCCTTGGAGGCATCCATACCCTCGGCAACGCGCCCCCGCTCTATAACGCGAGCCTTGTTGCCATCAACAACCTTGACGTCCACCGAAGCCGCATTGATATCGAAATCGAGGTAGCGGAACTCATCGGCATCAAAAGTCACACTCGAAAGTTGCTGAGGCCGAGCGGAATAGTTACCGCTATTCAAGGAATCGTCCTCGTCAAACATATCGTCAAAATCAGACAAATGGCCAGATAGAATACCGGTCGTACGCACCATATCGGAATGAGCCAATAGCCGCGAAATGCCAAAGACAAGCCCAATGATGAGCACAAACGCTCCGACGCCAACGCCCAAGCGTACCTTGGATTCATGCGAAAGCTTCATCATTCATCACCCTCTTTGGCAATCGGCTCAGCGGTGGTCGCGGTAGCCACGTCAGCATCAACCGCAGCGGAAACATTCCGAGCCCTAGCCGTCACCGGCGCCGGACCAACCTGAATATCACCGCGCGCCCAATCGCCATCGAGCGCACGCGCCACCCAGTGATAGATGGGAATCGTAAAGAAGATCAGCGCGGCAAAGGGGCCGGCGCCAAACGGGAACATCAGCAAAAAGAACAGCAGCCAGCACACGGCCCAATACGGGAACGACTGGAACGGGCCCTTCACCGGAGTCGAGCCAACTGCGCCGCCACTCGTCGCCTGCGCCGTAGCAGCATTGGCGGCCTGCGCACTCCAGCTTGCCGCTTGCGCCGCCTTGGCCGCAGCATCACTCGCCTGTGTTGCCGCCTCGGTGGCACGTGCCGCCGCCTCATGGGTGCGTGCGCGCTCCGCGGCCTCGGCCTCGCGCTGGCGGGCGCGGTCCTCGTTCTCAAACTCGATATCGTCCTCGATCTCATCGCTCGGATTGAGCAGCTCGTCCAGGCTCACGCCATAGAGCTTGGCGAGCGAGATCAGGTTCTCGGTATCGGGCGAGCTCTCCGCGCGTTCCCATTTGCTGACCGCTTGGCGCGACAGTCCCAGCTTTCGTGCCAGCCCTTCTTGACTAAAGCCTTTGCTGCGGCGAAGGTCGGCGAGCCGCTGCGCAGTTTCTACATTCATGGTTCCTCCTATGTGATGCCAGCCGTGCCGCCGGACCGTTTTTGTTCTTAAGGCGCCTTGCACAGTTAAAAATCTATCCGCCACCGCCAAAAGCATGCCACCTATTCTAGTGAGATTTTTGACAACCGGCGGTTGCGGGTGCATGTGAGCTGCGGAAATGTGTCCAAACAAAGCAATGGCACCTAGCCCGGTTGTCCCCGTTGCGGCGTTAACGGTAGTATGGTCGTACTGTTAATTCCGCACCGCCAACGGAGGGAGTCCCGCGCCGTGAACCGCGATTTCGCCTCATCGCTCATCCAGCTCAACAACACGTTCTATCGCGAGCACTCCGCCTCCTTTTCCGATACGCGTCAGGCCCCGTGGCCCGGCTGGGTGCGCACCATGGATATAGCGCTCGGGCAGCTCGACGTCGCCACAATCGAGCATCCCGTCCGCGTCTTCGATCTCGCCTGCGGCAATATGCGATTCGAGAACTTTGCCGCCGGCGGCGCACTTGCCGCCAAGGGCGTCGACGGCGCAAACTCCTCGGCAGATGCCAGCTGCCCGTTTGAGTTCTATGGCGTCGACTCGTGCCAAGACCTGGCTATCGATGCGCACGGTCACGCCCTGCGCATTCCCAACCTGCACTTCCAGGAACTCGACGTGCTCGATGCCCTCATGAAGCTCAACCCCGCCGAGGCGCCCGACGCGCTTTTCGACGCCCCGCTCGCCGACATCTCGGTCTGTTTTGGCTTTATGCACCACGTGCCGTCGTGCGAGTACCGCGTACGCGTGCTCGACGCCCTGGTGCGGCAGACGCGCCCGGGCGGCATCATCGCCATTAGCTTTTGGGAGTTTATGAACGACGAGCGCATGGCGCGCAAGGCCGTTCGCGCCGAGGCCCGCGCCGAGCTCACCCCGCCGTTTGAGGGTTACGATTCAGCGCAGTTTGAAGCCGGCGACCACCTCATTGGCTGGCAAAACGACCGCCACGCCTACCGCTATTGCCATCACTTTGACGATCAGCAGATCACCGACCTGGTGCGCGGCGTTCGCACGTTCTACAAGAGCGGCGAGGTCCCCGTACGCGAGCTTGAGCGCTTCCATGCCGACGGTCGCAGTGGCGAGCTCAACCGCTACGTGATTCTCAAGCGCCTGTAGGCGCCGACGACTCGCCGTCGAGCCGCACCGCGTCTTTCGGGCAAGCTATGCCTACCCTTTTTTCAACCCATTAACGGAACGCGCAGCTATGCGTTCCATACTTATGACCAAGGAGCCTCATGGGAGCCGTCCACGTTCGCACGCCTAAGAACTTTGTGCTCGAAGAGCGCCTGGAGCGCTACGCCGATGCGATTGAGACGAACCCTGAAATCTATGCCGGAGATTGGCGCGAGGCCTGTGCGCCCGCAGGCAGCAAGTCTTTCGAACACCTTCACCTGGATCTTGGCTGCGGCAAGGGAACGTACCTTGTAGAGCGCGCGGCCCACGAGCCAAACACGCTCTTTATCGGCATGGACCAGGAGCCCATCTGCATCGCCTATGCCGCATAGAAAATCTGCGAGCAGGAACTGACCAACGCACTCGTCCTGCCCCGAGGCGCCGCATCGTTGCCGCAGCTGTTTGCCACAGGCGAGCTCGATGCCATCACCATCAACTTTCCCACGCCGCAGCCTAAGGCCAAGTACGCCAAAAAACGACTCGTCCATGTCGACCATCTGATGCTCTACCGTCCGCTTTTTTCAGCCGGCGCCACCGTCACGCTGCGCACCGACAGCAAGCCATTGCGCGACTACGCCCTGGGGCAGTTTGCCGCGGCCGGCTACGACACACTATGGGTAAGTGACGACGTTCGCCGCGACCATCCCGAGCATCCCGAGACCGAATACGAGCGCCGCACGCGCGAGATGGGTGCCGCCGTCTATGGCATTTGCGCCACTCCCGACGCGCTGCCCAGCGATGAACAGCTCACGGCGGGGCGCGCGCAGGAGCAAAGCCTTGCGTGCTACCTGCCCGACAATCTCGATGAGCTCACCTACGTGCCCCTCGGCATGGAAGAGGCCGTCGAGAACTTTAAAAACCGCGCCCGCAAGGGCAAGAAGCGCTTACCGCAGGAGTCCCAGGGGCCCCTGATGGTCGCGGCTTCGGCAAACAAGCGCAAATAGGCGCCAGCAAACGACCCTCAAATCTAAGTGAGTAGACTTTTTTGCAATAGCCAAGCACAACCCGCATAACCAATACTAAAACCGCAGGTAGAGCCTTTGTGCAAAAGCCATGTGCTCGCGATATTGCAAAAAGTCTACTCACTTAGCTGGCAACTGCACCAAACAGCTGGGCAGAACGCCCATTTCCTGCATTTTCTTGCCTGCGAACGCATCGATGCGACGCTACGCCATAATAGTTGGCGGACAATCGCGAGAGAAAGCAAACACATGGCACAGACCACGACAGATACCGCCGCCAGCACCGTCTCCGGTGCCGGCGCCGCCAGCTCGTTCTCGGGCGGCACGGGAACCGAAGCCGAGTTTGGCTCGCTCGGCGCGCTCTCTCCCACCTGGTGGGAGCCCGAGGACGGCAGCGAGCCCGAACCATGGCTCACGCCCGATCAGGCCTTCGAACGCTTCTTTGAATGGACGAGCGACCGTGGCATTGAGCTGTGGGATCACCAAGAAGAGGCCCTCATGGACCTGGCCGCCGGCGATCACGTCATTTTAGGCACACCGACCGGATCGGGTAAATCGCTCGTCGCGCTGGGCATGCTCTTTATGGGCATGGCTCAGGGCAAGCGCTGCTATTACACGGCCCCCATCAAAGCCCTGGTCAGCGAGAAGTTCTTCGACCTGGTACAGGTACTCGGCCGCGATAACGTCGGCATGATCACCGGCGATACGCATATCAATACCAAGGCGCCCGTCATCTGCTGCACGGCCGAAATCCTTGCCAACGATGCGCTGCGCGAGGGCGAAGATGCCGATGTTGGCTGCGTCGCCATGGACGAGTTCCACTACTTTGCCGACCCCGACCGCGGCTGGGCCTGGCAGGTACCGCTGCTCACCCTGCCCCACACGCAGTTTATGCTCATGAGCGCCACGCTCGGCGATGTCACCGCCATCGCCGCCTCGCTCGAGGAGCACACCGGCGCTGCTTGCGACTTGGTTGTCGATGCCCCGCGTCCTGTTCCGCTGAGCTACGACTATGTGACGACCTCCCTCGAGGGCACGGTCGAGCTCGCCATGCGCCGTGGCGAGGCCCCGCTCTATATCGTGCACTTTAGCCAGGATGCCGCCCTTGCGACGGCACAATCGCTCGCCAATTTTGGCATCGCCAGCAAGGAGCAGCGCGAGGCCATCAAAGAAGCGGCAAAGGGAACGAGCTTCTCCACGGCCTTTGGCAAGATTCTCAAGCGCCTGCTTGGATGCGGCGTCGGCGTGCACCATGCTGGCATGTTGCCGCGCTATCGCCTGCTGGTCGAGCGATTGGCGCAGCAGGGCCTGCTGCCCGTCATTTGCGGCACCGACACACTCGGCGTCGGCATCAACGTACCCATCCACACCGTGGTGCTCACCGCGCTCACCAAGTTCGATGGTTACAAAATGCGTCGTCTGCGCGCCCGCGAGTTCCATCAAATTGCCGGTCGCGCCGGTCGCTCGGGCTTCGATACCGAGGGCATGGTAATCGCCGAGGCACCCGAGCACGAGATCGAGAATGCCAAGCTTATGGCCAAGGCGGGCGACGACCCCAAAAAACTCCGTAAGATTAAAAAGAAAAAGCCCCCCGAGGGCTTTGTCTCCTGGAACAAGCAAACTTTTGAGCGCCTGATCGAGACGCAACCCGAAACACTCAAGCCACGCCTGCGCATCACGCACTCTATGGTGATTAGTGTGGTCGAGCAGGGCGGCAATGCCCGAGCCCGCGTACATGACCTCATCGAGACAAGCCTGCAGACCCCCGAAGAGAAGGCCAAGCTTGAGGTTCGCGCCGACGAGATCTTCGCCACGCTCATCGACTCCGGCGTCGTCGTGCGCACCGAGATGCCGCCCGCACCCGACGCTCCGGTTGACGCCGCGCCGGACATCGACTACGCGCTGACGGTCGACCTGCCCGAGGACTTTGCGCTCGACCAGCCGCTCTCGCCTTTTTTGCTTGCCGCGCTGGAGCTGCTCGACCCCGAAAGTGAGACCTATACCATGGATCTCATTTCGATGGTCGAGGCCACGCTCGAGGACCCCAAGCAGGTATTGCGTGCACAGGAGCGCGCCGCACGCGATCGCGCTATGGCCGAGATGAAGGCCGACGGCATCGAGTATGAGGAACGCTTGGAGCGCATTCAAGACGTCACGTACGAAAAGCCGCTCGAGGATTTGCTCGACGCCGCTTTTGACAAGTACTGCCAGGAAGTGCCCTGGGCAAACGACTACCAGCTCTCTCCCAAGAGTGTCCTGCGCGATATGCTGGAAAGCGCGAGCGATTTTAAGGGTTACATTCAAAAGCTCGGCATCGCCCGCTCCGAGGGCATTTTGCTTCGCTACCTGGCAGAGGCCTACCGTTCGCTCGACCGCACCGTACCCATCGAGAAGCGCGACGAGCGCCTGCGCGACATTATCTCGTGGCTGGGCTTTGTGGTGCGCTCGGTGGACTCGAGCCTGGTGGACGAGTGGGAGAACGCCGGCAACCCGGCAGCCCTCGATGCCGCGCCGCCACAGGGCATCGACGAGGTCGTGGCGGACCGCCGCGGCTGCACGCTGCTGGTGCGCAATGCGCTCTTCCGCCGCGTGACCCTTGCCGCCCGTGAGCACGTTCGCGACCTGGGCGAGCTCGACGACGACTGGGGCATGAGCGAGATCCGCTGGCAAAAGGCCCTCGATGCCTACCATGAGCAGCACGAGGAAATCCTCACCGACGGAGATGCCCGCAGCGCCGCGATGTTTTCCATCGATGAGTCCGACGAGAAGACCGCGCACGTATGGCACGTGCACCAGATCTTTGCCGACGAGGACGGCGACCACGACTTTGGCATCATGGGCGATGTCGATCTGGACGCCACGCAAGACGGCGGTGAAGTCATCTTCAAAAACTACCGCGTCGGCTTTATCGAAGACCTGCTCGAGGACTAGTCGAACATACTGGAACGAAACGAAGCGGGGCCGTTGGCAATATCGCCAGCGGCCCCGTTTTTGCACTATACGCTATGCCTTACTCGGTATCCTCGACCTCATACGAATCCGCCTCGGCTGGCTCATCGTTTGTCTCTGGCGCAGCCCCGCGCGCCTCATCAAACGCCGCCTTCATGGTCTTGTTGCCCCACGTGAGCTTGCGAATGGTAAGATCGTCGGCCTTCTTGTTGGCTAGGCGCAGATTGTTCTCGGAGGACAGCAATGCCTCCTTGGTTTTCTGCAGATGGCTAATCGTCTTGTCGATCTCATCGATTGCCGTTTGGAACTTGCGACTCGCGATCTCGTAGTTGCGACCGAAATCATTCTTGAACTTCTCCATCTTGGCTTCGAAGTTCGTGACGTCGATATTCTGCTGTTTGTACTCCGCTAGCTCCTGCTTATAGCGCAGTGAGCCCATGGCGGCGTTGCGAAGGAGCGTGATCATGGGAATGAAAAACTGCGGGCGAATCACGTACATCTTCTCGTAGCGATAGCTCACGTCGACTATCCCTACGTTATAGAGCTCGCTCTCGGGCTCGAGCAGCGTGCAGAGCACCGCGTACTCACAGCCTTTCTGGCGACGATCGTGATCGAGTTTCTTAAAGAAGTCCTCGTTTTTATGCTTGGTCGCGGTCTCGTCGTTCTCGTTTTTCATCTCGAACATAATCGAAATGACCTCGTTGCCGCTCGCGTCGCACTCGCGGAAGATAAAGTCGCCCTTGGTACCCTCGGACGCATCGTTATCCTTCTCGAAGTACGCGTTGGGAAATGCCGTCATGCGCAGACGGTTAAACTCGGTCTCGCAGTGCTGCTCGAGCGACTCGCCCACCATCTTGGTGGACAGACGGACCTTCATGTCCTTAAGGCGCTCGATCTCTTCATCCTTGTAGCGAATCAGGTCATCGCTCGCGCGCTTGGCCTGCGCAAGCTCGAGCTCGTGTGCCGCCTTGACCTGTTCCTCGCGAGAATCGCGCACCGCCAGCTCGCTCGTCAGTTTGGCACGCGCCTCATCGCGCTCTCGCTCCGCCGCGGCGACCGCCTTCGACAGCTCCATTTTTGCAGAAAGTTCTTGCTCACGAAGCTGTGCACGAAGGCCCTCGGCCTCGCGCTCAGACTGAGCCTTTGCGGCGGAAAACTTCTCTTGTACCTTCGCGCGATAGTCAGCAAGCGCGCGCTCGGCCTCGCTGCGAGCGGCATCGAGCTCACGCTGCGACTCTGCCGCGGCAGCGGCAAGCGCCATCTCCTGGGCCTTGTCCGCCGCGGCAAGCCTGGCCTGCAGCTCGGCAATCTGAGCATCACGTGCAGCTAAATCGTTTTGAGCGGCATTGCGTGCCGCCGACTCGACGAGCTTGGCTTCGTCATCTTTGCGCTCCAGCTGCGCACGCAAATTGTCGATCTCGCGCTGGAGTTCGGCATTCTCCTTTTGAGCGTTGGCTCGTGCCTCTACCGCCGCGCGCTGGCTTGCACTCTCGCGCTCTGCGGCAGCGCCCTCGAGCTTGGCACGCAGCTCGGCGAGCTCAGCATCGCGCTTGGCAACCTCTTGTGCCAGCTGTTGAGCCGCAGCGTTCTTCTGCTCGGTAAGCTGAGCGTTGCGCTGGGACTCTGCCTTTTGCAAGGCAGCCATCGAACGCGAGCGCTCAAGCTCCAGCGCTTGCTCGCCCTCGCGCTGGACCGCCTTCACACGCTCATCCAGGTCGCGCGAAAACTCGGCATCGCGCACTTGCTTGACGATATCCGCATAGCCGGACGCGTCGACCTTAAAAACTTCGCCACAATGCGGGCACTTGATCTCGTTCATAGCAGCTCCTCGCTGGACGCAAATTTCAACCGCCTACACTCTACCGCGCTGCGCGGACAAAAAAGGCGCCGCCGCCATAATGGCAACGGCGCCAGAACCGCCACAAAGGTGCCCGTCCCCTTTGTGGCGGTTTGTGTGACGGTTCGAGAATTACAATCCAAAGAAGCCTAGGATTTGGTCACGGCTTACGGGCTTGTACTCGTTGGCATCGAGGCCGACATCGTAGCGAAAGATAGGACGTTCGCGATCGCGGTTGCGCGTATTGGTGCGGTCTCCCCTGCTGTGGATATGCCCGTGCAGCATGATGGCGCCACGTGCCTTGCCATTCCAGCTGAGCATGGGGTAGTGGCTCATAACCAGACGATGACCCTTGGCATAGCCGGGGGCAATCTCCAGGTAATCACGCACGTCTTCCCAAATCTGCGGCACGTCGGGATCTTCCCAGTCGCCGTCATGGTTACCACGGATGAGCGTCACCTTCTGGCATTCGATGCGCTCGCGCAGGCGCACGGCATCCGCTAGGGGCAGACGATAGGTAAAGTCACCCAGAATATAGAGGCGGTCGTCCGCAGCCACGCACTCATTGATGACATCGATGACCTTGCGGTTCATCTCCTCAACCGAGCCAAACGGTCGGTCCATGTCGTGCAAGATATTCGTATCGCCCAGGTGCAGGTCGGCGGTAAACCACATCATCGTCTCAGTCCTCATTTCGCAACGCGTCCAACTCGTGCTAAGTATACAGACGCAGCGATGCGGCAGTTACCCAAAGAGCCCGCCAAACAGTCCGCGACGGCGCTTGTCTTTCTTTTTCGACGCATCACCCTGAGTTTTCTTGTCCTGTCGCATCTTACGATCCTGCTCCAGCTCATCGTCGTCGAGTAGCATATCCCACTCAAACGAATCGTCCGTCAAATCGAACAGGTCGTCGTCATCAAACATGGCAGCCTCCCTTACCGATTAGCGGGCATCCACCACATAGAGCCCAACGCGCACCTGGTGCCACGGGCTACGCTCGGGGGCAACCTGCTGCACGCGGGCCTCAAATACGTCCTCATGGCCGTAATACATCATCAAGGACAGCGGACCGACCTCGTTTCCCGGAACATAGCCAAGCTTGGTGTTGCCGTAGTAGATCGCAACCGCCTCGGGATCATGGGGATTATCGCGCTCGGCGCACAGCGTCAGTTTATCGCCCGCTTTAAGATCGCCCAGGACCAAAGCGCCGTCGGCATACTGAAATCCCGCAATGTGAAACGACAGAAGAACACGTGAAGGCTCGTACATAGCAACTCCCCTAACGGCCGGATAAACCGGCGCTTAACCTTACCGAGAAGTCTACGGGTCCGTACGGACACAAATTCATCCTGCCTGCGTCTTTTCGACCGTTTGTCCCTATGTCATCTGATTTTAATGCACAAACATGCGCACGAATTTGTGCTTCCAGTTTGCGTAAGGGGCATAGCGGAATGGCACGTCCAGCCACGTTGCCTTGTTCACGATGCTCTTCTTGTGGCTAAACGTATCGAAGCTCTCGCGTCCATGATACTGCCCCATACCGCTCGCTCCCATGCCGCCAAAGCCCATATGGCTCGTAGCCAGGTGCATGATCGTGTCGTTGACGCAACCGCCACCAAAGGGCACGTAACGCACAAAGCGCTGCTGAACCTCACGGTCCTGGCTAAAGATATACAGGGCCAGCGGCGTCGGACGATCCGTAATAAACGTCTCGGCCTCGTCTAGGCTCTCAAACGTCAGCACCGGCAAGATGGGACCGAAAATCTCCTCCTGCATCACGGCGTCATCGGGGGCCACGCCGTCCAAAATTGTCGGCTCAATCTTGAGCGAAGCCTCGCGCGCAGCACCTCCAAGCACGACCTTATCGGAATCGATTAGCCCGTGCACGCGCGCAAAATGCTTGGCATTGACGATATGCCCGTAATCCTCGTTGTCGAGCGGATGCTCGCCAAACATACGGCGCGCCTCTTCCTTGATGAGGCCCAGCAACTCGTCGTGCACGCGCGTATCGACCAGCAGGTAGTCGGGCGCCACACAGGTCTGCCCCACGTTGAGCCATTTACCAAAGGCGATACGCCGTGCCGCAACCTTCAAGTTTGCCGTCGCATCCACGATGCAGGGACTCTTTCCACCCAGCTCAAGCGTCACGGGCGTAAGGTTTTTACTTGCGCGCTCCATGACGAGCTTGCCGACCGGAACGCTACCGGTAAAGAAGATCTTGTCCCAGCACTCATCGAGCAGCGCTTCGTTCTCGGCGCGCCCGCCCTCGACAACTGTCACCAGGCACGGATCAAATGCCTCTTCGCAGATCTGCTTGAGCACCGCACTCGATGCTGGAGCATAGGCGCTCGGCTTGATGACCACAGTATTGCCCGCGGCAAGGGCGCCGGCGAGCGGCTCGAGCGTTAGCAAAAACGGGTAGTTCCACGGGGCCATGATGAGCGTGACGCCATAGGGCACGGCTTGCGTTTTGCACACACTCACGGCGTTGGCAAGGTCGCACGGACGCAGGCGCGGACGACTCCATCGAGCCACATGCGCGATCTGATGACGAATCTCGGAAAGCGACGTGCCGATCTCGCACATATACGCCTCGTCATGCGACTTTCCCAAATCGGTCTTGAGCGCATGGGCAATATCGGCCTCGTGGGCCCGCACCGCATCGCGTAAACTCACGAGCGCACGACGTCGAGCATCGACATCAAACGTGGCGTGCGTCTTAAAGTAGACGCGCTGGTCTCCGACAATGCGCGCAATTTCCTCGGTATTCATGGACCCTCCTAGTTCTCGCCCTCAAACATACCACCCGCGTCGACCTCGTACATGCGCATCAGCTCCAAACGGTCCATCAAAAGTGGAACGGGGTACAGCGGATTGGCCTCGGCATCGGCATGCGCCGCCATCTCGGGAATGTCGGAGCGGCGAATGCCCGTCACATATTTGGGAATGTCCAAGGCGGCGTTCATTCGATCGACCCAATCGATAAAGGCCTCGACGGCATGCGTCAGGGCGTCCATGCCCGTCTGCCCCGTAATGGAGGCGAGCAGACCGCGCGTAAACTCGGGGTCGTGCACCGCAAAGCGTGGGATATGCACAAAGTCGTTAATGGGGTACTTGTAGTGCGTCTCGTTATCGGTGATAACCGCCGCAAGCGTGACTTCGCTTCCCGTACCGGCGGTAGTGGGAACCGCAATAAGCAGCGGCAGGAGACGGTGGACGCGCAGCAGACCGCGCATCTTGTTGATGGGCTTGTTTGGCTGCGCGATGCGTGCTCCCACGCCCTTGGCACAGTCCATGGCCGAGCCACCGCCAAAGCCGATAATGGCCTGGCAGGCGCTCTCTCAGCATGCTCCAGAATGTGTGGCTCGGTATAGGGCAGCACCGGCAATGCGATGCGAAAACCGTTTGATACGTTCGGCACCAGGCGCAGCGGGCTAGATTATAAAGGAAACTCCCTCATTTGTTGATTGGTCAACATTTGTTCGACCGATTGTACTCATCAGAGGTCGCAGGCGGCCTGCCAATCGTTAATCAATCAACATCTTCATATCTCAAAATTGTTTTATCAAAAATCATTCCTAATAGGCTTCACATTTTGTTGCATTTATGGATAATAGAACTCGTCAAGACGCACGTCCGGAGAGGGCCCTTACGGGATCGGACAAGCGCCCCATCGCCATCCATCGAAAGGATCGAATCATGAAATTTGTTTGCCCCGTTTGCGGTTATGTGGAAGAGTTCGACGGCGACCAGCTGCCCGAGGATTTTAAGTGCCCCCAGTGCGGCGTTCCCGGTTCTCGTTTCCTGAAGCAGGAGGAGGGCAAGCTCGAGTGGGCTGCCGAGCACGTCGTGGGCGTCGCCAAGATGGAGGGCGTCTCCGAGGACATTGTTGCCGATCTGCGCGCCAACTTTGAGGGCGAGTGCTCTGAGGTCGGTATGTACCTGGCCATGGCTCGCGTCGCCCATCGCGAGGGCTATCCCGAGATCGGCCTATACTGGGAGAAGGCTGCCCACGAGGAGGCCGAGCACGCCGCCAAGTTCGCCGAGCTCCTGGGCGAAGTCGTGACCGACTCCACCAAGAAGAACCTCGAGATGCGCGTTGAGGCCGAGAACGGCGCCACCGCCGGCAAGACCGATCTTGCCAAGCGTGCCAAGGCCGCTGGCCTCGATGCCATCCACGATACCGTGCACGAGATGGCTCGCGACGAGGCCCGCCACGGCAAGGCTTTCGCCGGCCTGCTCAAGCGCTACTTTGGCTAAGCCAACCGCCTGAGAGATAATCTCTAACTTTAAAGGGCCCGAACCGCATGGTTCGGGCTTTTTTCGTGTCTCATGAACTCGTTAACGCCCTGAAATAGGGCCACCTTCGGCATCGACTTCTCGTCAAAAACTAAGTGAGTAGACTTTTTGGAACTTGCCGAGCAGACCATCCATATTGCTCTATAAAGCAGCAGGTAAATGACTTGTTGCAAAACGGCCTGGTCGCCATCACGCCAAAAGTCTACTCACTTAGATCCGCGCCGTCCACGATCGAGCTGTTTTGTGTCCAATGGACATCTTTCCGTCGATTACTCCCAATTTTGTCCAGTCAACGAATAGTTCAGACCGGAGTAACGCCTCAACCCTTTGCTCATCCGAGCTTTTTTCGCGATATTCAACATCGAGCATCCTGCATACGGCCTTAACGATCGCACGGAATCTATCCTCATCGGATATCTGTCCGTGTGTCAGGAGAAGCACGTCGTAGCCCATGGCTTGAAGCGCCGTCATGCGATCAGCGTCACGCAAGCCATCCCCCGCGCGCCCGTGCGAGGCCTTTCCCTGGCATTCAATGGCCACCTGTCGCCTCCCGTCCGGCGAGGAAAGAAGTAGATCGATATATACGCGGGTCTTTCCTACAATCGCTCGAGCACTTGTGCTTAACATCACTTTGACATTGAGCTCTATGCCGCAAAAACCTTCACCTCCCAGGGCTCGCGGCAGTCCAAGCAACAAATACGCCTCGACCTCAAAAGGCGAAGCGGCACCCAATGGAACGAGTTGCGACACCGCCATAAATCGATTGCCGTAACGCATCCCGCAAACATCTGAACAAAAACGGTCAAGGTCCCCATCCGAAACCAAAGCGGCGCGACGCCATAAATTTGAGGCGGCGCCGCCCTCGGACGGGCAGCGCACCCAACCCAACGTTGTCGAAATCGCACCCGAATCAATTGCACGCGAAAGCACCACCTCAAGTGCCGCCGGCAGGGCGCATACCGCAAACAAGCCGCACATCTCCGCCAATACCAGAAGAAGTTGGAGATCCGTCAGATGTCGAGACATGATAAATGCCGTCAGTAGAGGAGACGTGACCAAAAATCCATGCTCCGTTTCCAGCACGGATTCCCTGGGGAGTTCACCAAGAAACAGCCGCTGCCTAATGTTGGCAGGGCAAGTCCGTTTGTTTCTCGTCCGAACCAATGTATACAACGGAAAACCGAGCGCGACCGCAGCCGTCGGGTTGCGGACGAGGTCATATCGCTGCCGGTCTTCATCCGGCCGCGGAAGCGGAGGACACAAAGCGCGGACTTGAGGGGGCAAACGCCAGTACCTAAAAGCCGATATGTCACAAAGTAAATCCTTCATAGGCACAGGAAAGCACGAATTTCAACCCAGTCGGTCTCTCATTGGGGCGAACGCACCAAAAATGGCTCCGAACGAACTGCAAAGTTTTCAACAGCCCTCCCCAACTGGCCAAAAGCTTACCGAGAACTGGACGAAGCCCTGTTGGAAACCCCACTTTTTTTCTCATGCGGAAGCTTTGCGCGGCAAGTGAGTAGACTTTTTGGAACATCCCGAGCAGACCGATGATCCCACTTCTCAAAACCACAGGTAGATAGCTTGTTACAAAACTGTCTGGTCGCCAAAGTGCCAAAAGTCTACTCACTTAGGTTACAGAGTGCCCCATTAGCTGCGATTCCAGGGTATTAAGCACCTCCGGACTCAGGTCGTCATACTGGACAAGAATTTGAGTTGAGTTTTCAGGGACAGATGCGCCATCGGCGCACCAATAACAGTTACTGATGTCGATAAAAGGGATGCTCGAGCGCGTGAGGGCCTGCGCAAAAGAGCTTCCGCCCGTTCCCCGCTCCGCAACCACGGTGCAGTAAAGGCCTGCGTCTGCATGCTCGATCGAAACCTCTCCTGCTGGAAACGCATCCCGTACAAGCGCCGCCAGGCCATCACGCGCCTCACGAGCACGAACGCGCATGCGGTTCACATGTCGCTCGTAATCACCCGATTCCAGCAAACGAGCCAAAGCGACCTGGTCGACAGAGCTCACCGACGAGGCGTAGAAACCAAGGTTGCACCTAAACCGCTTCATCAGCTTATCGGGCAACACCATGTACGCTAGACGCAACGCCGATGAAAGGCTCTTCGAAAACGTGTTGGTGTAGATAACCGATTGAGCGGCATCGATCGAAGCAAGCGCGGGAATCGGCTTGCCGGCCAGACGAAACTCGCAATCAAAGTCATCTTCGATGAGATATCGACCTGGTCGCTCGGCGGCCCAGCTCAGCAGCGCATAACGACGCGCAATGCTCGTCACAAGGCCGGTCGGATACTGATGGGACGGCATCAGGTGAAGGACATCGGTCCCCGTTTTCTGCAGAGCGCTCAAGTCTACACCCTCATCATCCAACGGGATATGTCGAACTTTGCAACCCATAGCCTGATAGATGCGCGTCAAGCGCAAATAGCCCGGGTCCTCAACAGCATACACCTTGTCGGCTCCAAGCAACTGAACCAACATGGTATCGAGCAGCTGGGCGCCTGCGCCGATAACAACGTTGTTGGGGTCGACATTCATGCCCCTTGTCCCGCGCAGATGGTGGGCAATTGCGCGTCGTAGCCGAGTGGTGCCCTGTGCCGGCGCGGTCGAAAAGATTTCGCTCTCGTCTTCGGATGCCAGCGTCGCCCGCAGCGCGCTTTGCCAAAGCCGCGCCGCCTCCAAAGCAGAAGGAGAAAGTGCATCGAATCGCTCGACCTGTCCGTTGACATCATGCGCGCCGGAACCCGCAGAGACGGCATCCCGGTCGATGCCCTCTACAGCCGAAGCCAAAACCGGTGCATCCGGAAGCTTGCAAGCGTAGTAACCACGACGCGGCATTGAGCAAATATAGCCCTCGGCAAGTAACTGGCTATATGCATTCTCGATGGTAATGACACTGATTCCCAGATGATTGGCAAAGGCGCGCTTAGACGGAAGATGCTCCCCCGCCGCAATGCGTCCAGCAACGATATCATCTCGAATTTGCTGGTAAATATACTCATAGAGCGATGCTTCGCCGCGTTTTTCCAAATTGTAGTCAAGCATGAGTTTATCACCTGACCTTATTGAGTCATTCAATCTGGTATTAGTCTGGCCTTATTATTATCTCGAAAACTGAGTATTTCGCCATACCCAGCTCCCCGATAGGATGTTCCGTCAAGCAATGCACATGCCAACCAAGGGAGCAACCATGGCAGAACAGACCAGCAAGGCAGATCGCGTCAAACTCAATCGCGAGCTCGCGCAGATGCTCAAGGGCGGCGTCATCATGGACGTCACCACGCCCGAGCAGGCACGCATCGCCGAAGAGGCGGGCGCCTGCGCCGTCATGGCACTCGAGCGCATCCCGGCCGACATCCGTGCCGCAGGCGGCGTCTCACGCATGAGCGACCCCAAGATGATCAAGGGCATCCAAGAGGCCGTCTCCATCCCCGTTATGGCCAAGTGCCGCATCGGCCACATTGTCGAGGCGCAGGTCCTGCAGGCCATCGAGATCGATTACATCGACGAGTCCGAGGTTCTCTCCCCTGCCGACGACGTCTATCACATCGACAAGACCCAGTTTGACGTGCCGTTTGTCTGCGGCGCCCGCGATCTGGGCGAGGCGCTGCGCCGTGTTGCCGAGGGCGCCACGATGATTCGCACCAAGGGTGAGCCGGGTACGGGCGATGTCGTCCAGGCCGTGCGTCACATGCGCAAGATCCAAAAGCAGATCCGCGACGTTGTTGCCCTGCGCGATGACGAGCTCTTTGAGGCAGCCAAGCAACTGCAGGTTCCGGTCGAGCTGGTGCGCGAGGTCCATGCCACGGGCAAGCTTCCCGTCGTGAACTTTGCCGCCGGCGGCGTAGCGACTCCCGCCGACGCCGCGCTGATGATGCAGCTGGGCGCCGAGGGCGTCTTTGTGGGCTCGGGCATCTTTAAGAGCGGCGACCCGGCCAAGCGCGCCGCCGCCATCGTCAAGGCCGTGGCAAACTTCACCGATGCCAAACTCATCGCCGAGCTTTCGGAGGACCTGGGCGAGGCCATGGTGGGCATCAACGCCGACGAGATCGAGATTATCATGGAGGAGCGCGGGCGCTAGTCCGGCAGAAAGGATCGCCCATGAGCGATTATGCAGACCAAACGGTCGCCGTGCTGGCGGTCCAAGGCGCTTTTGCCGAGCACGAAGCAAGACTATCCGAGCTGGGCGCACACTGTATTGAGCTGAGGCAGGCGGCCGATTTGCAGCAGAACTTTGACCGTCTGGTACTTCCCGGCGGCGAGTCCACCGTTCAGGGCAAGCTACTTGCCGAACTCGATATGCTCGAGGATCTTCGTACCCGCATTGTTGAAGGCATGCCTGTACTGGGAACTTGTGCCGGTCTGATTCTGTTGGCGCGCGACCTTGCCGCCCACGATGACAAGGGGACACCGCGCTTGGCAACCATGGATATACTCGTTGAGCGCAATGCCTATGGCAGGCAGCTCGGCAGTTTTCGCACCAAGGGGCAGGTAGGCGGTATCGACGGTGAAGTGCCGTTAACGTTTATCCGTGCACCCCGCATCGTCGAGGTGCACGGCAATGCCAAGGCCCTAGCCGAAGTCGATGGCCGCATCGTCGCCGCCCGTCAAGACAATCAGCTCGGCGTTACCTTCCACCCCGAGCTCGACGACGACACCCGCCTCCACGAGCTCTTCCTCCAAATGTAGGCAGAAAACAAACGAACGTGGATTTTCGGACGCATAGCAAATGAGAGTGGAAATCTCGCACTTTGAGCTTGGATGCAGGCTCAAACCGGGAGATTATCCACTCTCATACTATGTAGTCGTTGGGGACGTTCTCAACGACTAGTCAAACAAGAACGTCCCCAACGACTAGTCATTTAAGAACGTCCCCAATGACTACCTTTTTGGCAAGTTTGAATCAAGGCGACGCCGATGTTTTGACACCGACAGCGAGCGCCCACCAGAGCGAATAAATTGGCATGAAAAGAGGACGGCATAGACCTTCTGGTCATGCCGTCCTCTTTGAATGACAAGTTGTCGCTCTGGTGGGCGCGCAGCGTCAACTAGTTACGCGGTTCGTAGAACCGCGTAACCCCTAAAAACGGTTGCCGCGGAAGCCACCGCCGTTGCGGCCGCCACGGTCGCCGCCTCGACCGCTGCGGTCGCCGCCACGGTTGCCGCCGAAGCCGCCACGGTTGCCACCGCGGTCGCCATAGCCACCACGGTTGCCGCCAAAGCCGCCGCGACCGCCACGATCGCCGCCACGGTCACCAAAGCCGCCACGGCCACCGCGACCACCACGGTCGCCGCCACGGCCACCGCGGTCGCCAAAGCCGCCGCGACCGCCACGGTCGCCGCCACGGCCACCACGGTCGTCACGGCCGCCGCGAGGACCGCGATCCTCGTCCAGACCCATGGCGACGAGCGGAGCGATAACCTTATCGAGCGCGGCCATCAGCTCGGTGGCCTCCTCGTAAGAAAGCTCGGGCAGGAGCTTCTCCTTCTTGTTGGCAAGCTCGACCAGGCCCTCAGCGGCATCCTCGGCAGCGAAGACGACGATCTTGCGCATATCGCCCTCGGCGTTGTCGATGCGGCCGACCAGATCGGCAGCCTCGGCCTCGGCCATCAGGCCATCGAGCTCACGAAGACGCATGCCCAGCAGATCGGACATTTCCTTCTGCTCCATCTTGGGCTTGAGGTCAAGGAGCTTGATGGCGCGCTCGATGTTCGCCATACGCTCGGCCTTGGCCTCCTCCTCCTTGGAAATAGCAAAGCGACGGCTACGCAGCAGGCGGGCGGCCTTCTGCATCTTGTCCATCAGCTCTTCGTCATCGTAATCAACGGCGGCCTCGACAACCTCGGCCTCCTCCTCGGCGGAAACCTCGTCAGCAGCCTCAACCTCGGTAGCTTCGGTCTCCACGGTCTCGACTGCATCGACCTCGGCAGCCATGGTCTCGTTCTCGGTCTCGTTCATGATCTCTTCGTTCTCGGACATGAGACTCCTTCTTGGCCCTCTCGGGCATCATCGCCCCATTCGCGGGGCCCGTCGCGCACTCTTTGCGCTTTAAACATTCATGCCTCTCGGCAAAACGTTCCTTAGTTTATGGTGTCGCCATCCAATCTAGCTGCAGAATCTATGTGCACACATTAATGCGACATGTCGCGGTATCATGGCCTGAACCAAACGTGTCCACCTTAAGGAGCCCGCCATGATTAAGCCCATCATGAAATCCGAGTTCTTTTTGCGCCTGCCTTCCGAAGACGCAGGGCCCGACGATGCCGTGATCGGGCAGGACCTCCTGGATACGCTCCACGAGCATGAGCACGAGTGCGTGGGGCTCGCCGCCAACATGATCGGCGTGCGCAAACGCATCATCTGCGTAAAGGACGGCAACAGGACGCTCCTGATGTACAACCCTCAAATTCTTGAGCAGGTCAATGCCTATCAGACCAGCGAAGGATGCCTCTCGCTGATCGGCGAGCGTCCCTGTACCCGCTATCGTCGCATTAAGGTGGAGTATTTGGACGAGAACTTCGTCCACCGCATCAAAAACTTCTCGGGCTACACCGCCGAGATCATCCAGCACGAAATCGACCACTGCAACGGCGTCGTTATATAGTTCCGCGAGTCAAGGAAAATGATCTGTTTTCCTCCGTCCCCTTTGGATCATGGTAACGACGCAGGCTGAGCACACGACAGCGAGCGAGCCGCATTTGCGCCAAGGTGACGTGAAATGAGAGGGCGCTGACCTTCTGGTCGCGCCCTCGAAATTGAACGTCAGATTGGCGTGAATGCGGCTCGCGTAGCGTCAAGCGGTCCGCCGTTCGGTAGAACGGCGGAACCAATTAGGACTGGCGGTAGTGATCAAAGAAATCGGCGAGGTCTTCGAGCGACTCTTTGAGCACTTCCATGCGCGGCAGGTACACGATGCGGAAGTGATCGGGCTCAGCCCAGTTGAAGCCGCCGCCACGCGTGATGAGGATCTTCTTCTCGTGCAGCAGGTCGAGGGCAAACTGCTCGTCATCGGTGATGTTGAACTTTTTAACATCCATCTTGGGGAAGATATAAAACGCCGCACGCGGCTTGACCACCGAGATGCCGTCGATCTTGCTGAGCGCCTCATACACAAAGTTGCGCTGCTCGTAGACACGACCGCCGGGGCGGATGTAGTCGTTAACCGACTGATGGCCGCCAAGCGCCGTCTGGACGATCGACTGGGCCGGCACGTTGGAGCACAGGCGCATGTTGGAGAGCATGTTGATGCCCATGATGAAGTCGCTCATGCAGCGCTGGTTGCCCGAAAGCACCATCCAGCCAATGCGATAGCCCGCGATCATATGCGACTTGGACAGGCCGCTAAACGTAATGCAGGGCAGGTCGGGGGCGAGCGATGCAATGGAGACGTGCTCGTAGCCGTCCATGCACAGGCGGTCATAGATCTCGTCGGCAAAAATCATGAGCTGGTGCCTGCGCGCGATCTCAACGATGCCCTCGAGCACCTCGCGCGGATAGACAGAGCCCGTGGGGTTGTTGGGGTTGATGATGACGAGGGCCTTGGTCGCGCTCGTGATCTTGGACTCCATATCCTGCAGATCGGGATACCAATCGGCCTGCTCATCACACAGATAGTGCACGGGATGTCCACCGGCAAGAGTTGCGCACGCCGTCCACAGCGGATAATCGGGGCTGGGAATCAGAATCTCGTCGCCATTGTCGAGCAGCGCGTTCATCGAAAGCTGAATGAGCTCGGACACGCCGTTGCCCGTGTAGATATGTTCCATCTGAACATTGGGCAGGCCCTTGATCTGCGAATACTGCATGATCGCCTTGCGCGCAGAGAACAGACCGCGCGAGTTGGAATAGCCTTCGCAGTCGGGCAGCTGCTGGCGCATGTCCTTAATGACCTCATCGGGCGTGCGGAAACCAAAGGGCGCCGGATTACCGATGTTGAGCTTGAGGATGCACTCGCCTTCGTCCTCCATACGGGCTGCCTCGTCGACAACGGGGCCGCGCACGTCATACAGAACGTTCTCGAGTTTGGTGGATTTAGAAAAAGTACGCATGGTGGTGCTCCTTGCAATTTGATCTGAGGGATGGGGTTCGGGCTTGGAAACGTTGTGGGTCGATGATGTCTCGCCTTGATCGGCGTCACCGGCGAGCAGCCAGGTAACATCGACCTCCAAAATGCGGGCGAGCAGCTCTGCCACATCGCGCCGCGGAATCGTCTTGCCGCTCACATATTGGCTCATCTGACTCTTGCCGAGTTTTTTGCCGAGCATCTCCGATGCGCGGATTACGTCCGACTGGCGAACGTCGCGATCGGACATAGCCTGTCGCAGGCGATCGCTAAACGTCTCTTGGGTCACAGGAACCTCCTTGCTGGCAAAGTTCAATTTATAGTACACGAATTGAACCAAGGTTCAATTTAGCAAGCAGTATAGCGCCGTGCTATTTCTAAAAGTTCAATTTCAAAAATAACATGACCCGAACCTCAAGATTTATCCCAAGGCGGTAACGACGTGCGCCCATTTAGAGGTATTCGAGAAAACGGGCGGCGGCAAGCGAAACATCGGCCGTTCGATATATGGCGTTGATCTGCCGATGGGGATGCTCTTCGAGCGGACGCACGGCAACATCGAACTGACAGCGGCGCATGATGAGAGCGGGAAGTATGCTCACACCCAGGCCGTCCTCGACCATAGCCATAATCGCATAGTCATCCCAGGTCGACAGTTTTGAGTGCACTGCCAGTCCCGCCCGACGAAACAGCGGCGTAATCTCGTCATCGGTGCCGCGTTCTAGCAGAATAAACTGCTCGTTGGCCAAGTCGGCAAGAGAGACGACCTCCGCCGTGGCAAACAACGAGCCTGACGGCACTACCGCCATTAACTCGTCACGCACCAAAGGCAGCGATGTCATGCCGTTTTCTCGGGGCTCACGAGGGATAAAGCCCAGATCGCAGCGACCCTCTGCCACCCATTGTTCAATCTCTGAATAGTCGCCCATCAGCAACTCGTAATCGACGTCTGGATGATCAGCACGAAAACGCGCAATCACCGGCGGCAGCACGTGGGTCGCCACGCTCGAAAACGTACCGATGCAGATTTTGCCGCGCATGAGCCCTCGCATCTCATCCACCCGTCGCTGCAAGCGAACGAATTCCTCGCAGAGCGCCTCGACAGCCGGCATGACCTGCCGCCCGTCGGCAGAAAGAGCAACACCTTCACGACTGCGGTCGAGTACCTTAAAGCCCCAATCGGCCTCAAGATCGGCCACCATGCGGCTCACGCCCGATTGCGAGTAGCTCAGGCGCTCGGCAGCACGCGTAAAGCTTCCAGCGCGCACGGTCTCCAGCAGCACCTGCATCTTTTGAATATTCGTTTCCACGACATGCCTCCACCTTTGCACGAGTTTTTGTCATGTTTTCCATGCATTATATTCGCTTTTCTTCTAAAGCCAGTTCAACCATAGTGAATATGCACGGATATAGAGGGGGCGGCAGCGCATGAACAACGGATTGATTACGTATTTAGCAGCATTGTTGTTGTTTGGCTCCAACGGCATCATCGCTGCGGCCATCGCACTCCCGAGCTCCGATATCGTGCTGCTACGCACTTTTCTGGGAGCCCTTTCGCTTGTCGCCATCCTCGCCATTACCCAGCGCCATAAGCTGCAGGCGCCTTCTCGCCCCCGCGAAGCCGCAGCCCTCCTCCTCTCGGGAGCCGCGCTGGGCGCCAGCTGGATCTTTCTGTTCCGTGCTTATCAGACGATCGGCGTCGGCGTTTCTTCGCTGCTGTACTACTGCGGTCCCATCATCGTCATGGCTCTCTCGCCGTTTATCTTTGGCGAAAAACTAACCGGTGGCAAAATCGCCGGGTTTATCGCAGTCGCCTGCGGCGCTTTTCTCATTGCAGCGCAAGGTCTAGGCGGCAATATGCCCATTGCGGGCATCGTCTGCGGAATCGCCTCGGCCTTCTGTTATGCATTGATGGTCATCGCCAGCAAGGGCGCGCCGCACATCGAAGGCCTCGAGAACTCCGCGCTCCAGGTGAGCGCCGCCTTTGTGACCGCGCTGGTCCTTACACTCGTCACCCAAGGCACCCCCTCATTCCTGTCCGCCAGCATCGCCGCAACCATCGATTGGCGCGCCGTCGCTATGCTCGGCGTCGTCAACACCGGCATCGGTTGCCTGCTCTACTTTAGCGCCGTCGCCAAACTGCCCGTGCAGACCGTCGCTGTCGTCGGCTACCTCGAGCCGCTTTCGGCCGTCGTGTTCTCGTCCGCCCTTTTGGGCGAAGTCATAACACCGGTCCGCCTGATGGGCGCCGTGCTTATCATCGGCGGCGCGATCTTTTGCGAACTCGCCGGTAAACGCTCAGGCGCCAAGACCGGTATCGCTCAGGCAGCACGCGTCTAAAAGTTCCCTCTTCAGTTTCAAAGCAGGAGCGCGTCCGCAGTTATTACATTGCAGCAAAGCCATACAGCGGATGCGCCCCTGTTTTGAAATGCTACCTGCGTACATAAATAATCCCCAGATGGGGATTATTGTCTAAAATTACCCGATGTGCCAAACAGCTCTTGTATGTATAAAGACGGCATAAAAGTTATCTGTCCAAGACAGATAACCGGATGTCCAAGGGAGTCCACGTGGCGCACGCCAAACTGGAGGCAAACCTCCAAGACCAGCACGGTCAAGTACGTGGTAATCGCCATGAAGGCCGACAACCACAACGAGAGCGGCATCTTCGCCCTGTTTAGCCTGGTGCGCAAAGTGGCGCCGTGGCTGATCCTACCTGCCATGATCGGCGGCGCGGCGCTGCTCGCCCATAACTCCAGCTCGAAGTTCAGATCGAGGAAGCCGAGGAAATGGATGTCGATATCTTCTCGAACGACCTTGTCAACGGCAACGAAGCCGGTAGGGACATGAACGTCGACCCCACCGAGCTGCTCAGGAGCGTCGCCGATACGCCCGAACAGCAACAGCTCGACGGCCTCGAGAGCGAACAACTCAACGACGCCAACTTCTAACGACGTCGCGCGTCGACGACAGCGGCCCTGCGCCTCACAGGAGGCGCAGGGCCGCTTTGCATTGCAGTAAAAACGCCGGCTACGAACGACGCGGCTCGGGAACCACGAGCCTATCGGGGCTCGCGCCCTCAGCATCCATCAGGCTCACGTAGCGAATCGACGGATCCTCATACGTTGAGTAATAGTAATTGCCCGTGCGCGCGCTAAAGCATCCGGTGTAGATAGTCTTCTCGAACTTGCCGTCACCCATCTTGGACGCACCCTCGATCATCGCCACCCCCTCGAGCGAGCGGAACATGCGAATGACGTTCTCGGCCTCGCTGTCTTTTTGCGGGTAATTGGCATTGAGGTATGCCGCCTTTACAAAACGGCTCGGCGAATAGCAGTCACCCGGAATACCGCGCATGCCGGCACCCGCGCCATAGGGCTTGAGCTCGGCGCCACGCCATGTCGCCGTCTGAGGAAAATCGCTTGTGGCGGTGATATAGGTGCGCAGGTTTTCCATGTGCCACGGGAAGGTCGGTTGATTGGCAAGGGTGTCGACCGGATCGTCGTATACATGCAAACCGTCAGCCATCATCTCGACCACGATGCTGCGTCGGCTGTCGCCGATAATCCAATGGAGCAGCGACACACCCAGCCCCTCTCCGGCAGATTTGGCAACAATCACCGTGTCGCGCAGCGCAGCCTCGACCTCGTCGACCGTCGAGAACGTCGCTGCCACCCACAGGGGAAACTCATAGGCTGCGATATTGGTCTTGCCATCAACCGGGTCCTCGGCATACTCGGCATAACCGGGAAAGTTGAGCCCTGCCACAGCCAGACCCGCATCGTTACCACAGTCGAAAAACATAGGATAGTTCTTGTAATCGATGCACATGCCAATTACCGCGTGTGCCGCCGACGCATCGTCGATAAACGAATACGGGATATGGAACCCGCGGGGCATCACGCGAACCTGTTGGCCGTAGCTAAAGCTCCAGTCGAGGTTGCGACCCAGATACATGTTGCCGGAATTATCGGTAAATCGAATGCTCGTGCACATGGCGCCTCCTAGCCATACGTCCTTGTTAAGCTCATTGTTACCAAACAAATAGGCGCTAAACACAAAGGTCCGGACATGACAATAACGTCACGTCCGGACCACACAAGCAAGATAAACTCAACCAAGTCAACCTCGCAGGTCGTCTAAGGGGTCAAAATACCGCAGATTGTCACGAAAGAGGAGCGAAGCGTACTTAAGGTACGCGAGCGACGCTTGAGCGGCAAGGTGCGGGCTTTGGTCCCCTTAGACCAACTTTCCAAGACAGTGATCGATCATATGCTGGATCATTTGTGCCTCAAAGCCCGTGTAGTCGCGGCGGCACTCCTTCATCTTGCCGTCGACGATCTGGTCAAAGGCAACCTTGCACTTGATATAGCGCGTGGACTTGGTGATTTCGTCGTGCGTCAGGCAGCTCTCCTCCATCTTGCTGGCGCCCAGGCCAAACACCAGACGGGGGTTGTAGAGCACGTGGGGCTCGCCGGCGTCGTCCAGATAGACGCAGACCTTCTTGGTGACGCCAATCTGGTTGGCGGCAAGGCAGCCGGCGTCCTCGAGCGACTTGATGGTGTCGATCAGGTCCTGTGCGACCGACTCGTCCTCAACAGTCGCAACCTCGCAACGCTGGGACAGGATAGCCTCGTCGCGGCAGAGCTCTTTAATCATACGTTCCTCCAAAGAGTTCAATGTAACTGCTTAAGTATACGGTACCTACACATTTTCATGCGAAAAATACCGTCCGCCTGTTACAAAGCGCCGAACTTCAACATGCGAGGAACATCGACCTTCCAAAGGCGATATAGTAGGTAAGTTCGTGTCAATCGGCCTAAACTCGGGGCCGAACAAGGAAAGGGTATGCATGGACGAACTTTTTCACGTCAGCGAGCGCAAGTCCACAATCGGGACCGAACTTCGCGCTGGACTGACAACATTCCTGGCGATGGCCTACATCATCGCCGTCAACCCTGCGGTGCTCTCGGGCGCTGGCATCGATGCGGGAGCGCTCGCCTGCGCCACCTGTCTGGGCGCCGGCATCATGACCATCTGCATGGGCATCTTCGCCAACCGCCCGCTCGCCTGTGCGTCGGGCCTGGGCATCAACGCCATGATTGCGGGCATCACCGCCACCATGTGCGGCGGTGACTGGCACGTTGCCATGAGTGTTATCTTCCTCGAAGGTATCATCATCTTGCTGCTCGTCCTTTGCGGCCTGCGCGAGGCCATCATGGACGCCATCCCCGTGGTCCTGCGCCACGCAATCTCGGTGGGTCTGGGCCTGTTTATCGCCATGATCGGCCTGTGCGACGCCGGCATCATCACCGCTGGCACCGGTACGCTCGTCGGCCTGGGCGACATCGCCTCCCCCACCTTTATCGTCGGCATCATCTCCATCGTCGTAACGGTTGCCCTTGCTTCCCGCAACGTGCCGGGCTCGCTGCTCATCGGCATCATCGTCGCCGTTATCGCCGGTATCCCGCTGGGCGTCACCCATGCGCCCGAGGGTCTCATCGCACCGCTCGACTTCTCGACCTTTGGCGCCCCGTTTGCCAGCACTGCTGATGGCAACATGGCCATCGTGAAGGTCCTGACCGACCCGATGCTGCTCGTCGTTGCCTTCTCGCTGCTCATGAGTGACTTCTTCGACACCATGGGCACTGCGATGGCCGTCGCCAAGCAGGGCGAGTTCTTGACCGAGGACGGCAATGTCGAGGACATCCGTCCCATCCTGGTCGTCGACTCCGTGGCCGCCGCTGCCGGTGGCTTTATGGGCGTCTCCTCCATCACCACCTTCGTCGAGTCCACCTCTGGCGCTGCCGACGGTGGCCGCACGGGCCTCACCTCCGTCACCACCGGCGTGCTGTTCCTTCTCGCCGCGTTCTTCTCCCCCATCGTCACCATCGTTTCCAGCGCCGCCACCTGCGGTGCTCTGGTCTACGTCGGCTACCTCATGATGAGCGAGGCCTCCGAGATCGACTGGTCCGACGTGTCGCAGGGTTTCCCAGCGTTCATGATTGTCGCCGGCGTGCCCTTCACCTACTCCATCTCTGCCGGCATCGGTCTGGGCTTTATCGCCTTCGTGGTCGTCGCGCTCTTTAAGGGCGAGGCCTCCAAGATCAAGCCGCTCATGTGGATCGCAGCACTCGCCTTCCTCGTCTACTTCTTTGTAGCGTAAGGGCAAAGCTGCCAAAGCAAAACCTCAAGGCGCAGAGTCGCATCAAGCGGCTCTGCGCCTTTCTTTTAGCGACGGTCCCTACGCCGACGTGCGACAATCATATTTGTAGATGTCGAAATGCAGAGAGAAGCTTGTCATGGAAGCGCGTCAAAAGCAGATAACCATTCATTCAAAGCATGTCGGAAGCGCGCCCGTCATTTACCTTCCCGCGGTCATGGGTGACGGCACCGAGGTCTATAGCCGTTGTCTTGAGCTTGATTGCCCGCCATTCACCCTGGTCGCCATTGGCGGGCTCGATTGGAATCGCGAGCTGAGCCCTTGGGAATGCGACGGAACCGTGCACGATGCCGAGCCCTTTGGTGGACAGGCGTCCGAGTTTCTCGATGAACTGCTGAATCGGATAATCCCAGAGGTCGAGCCATCACTTCCCTGCCCGCCTACCTGGCGCGGCATTGCCGGTTACTCATTGGCGGGCCTCTTTTCGCTTTGGTCGCTCTGGCAGACCGATGCCTTTGACCGCGCCGCAAGCGCATCGGGGTCCCTATGGTTTCCCGGATTTCTCGATTACGCACACGGGCACACGATGCCAGCCGCGCCCAACGCCGTCTATCTATCACTCGGCAAAAAGGAGACCAAGACGCCCAACCGCATGATGCGGCACGTACTCGACGACACACGCGCAATGGAAAAACTACTCGGCGACCGAGGCATCCCCGCGACCTTCGAGCTCAACCCCGGTAACCACTTTGCCCAAACCGGTCTGCGCATGGCCCGCGGCATACACTGGATACTGACGCATTAAAAATGGCGCCCACGCGTACGCACGGGCGCCATTTTTTTGATTTAGCTGAACACAACTACTACTCGACAGCCTCCTCGAGTTCAGAAACGGCGAACTCAAAGTCGTTGCCAGGCAGAATCGCGTTGAGCACGATGCCCACCAGCGAGCCCACGGCAAGGCCCGAAAGCGAAATCGTCACGCCGCCCAGCTCCAGCACGATGGCACCGGCGGCGCTGTAGGCAATGCCGAGTGAAAGCACGAGAACCAGAGCGGCCACCAGCACGTTGCGGTTGTTCTGGAAATCGACCTGGTTCTCGATGAGGTTACGGACGCCCACGGCGCTGATCATGCCATAGAGCACGAGCGACACGCCGCCGATAACGCATGCCGGCATGGCGGCGATCACGGCAGCGAACTTGGGGCAGAACGAAAGCACGATGGCGCAGCACGCGGCAATGCGAATCACGCGCGGGTCAAACACACGCGTCAGGGCGAGCACGCCGGTGTTCTCGCCATACGTGGTGTTGGCCGGAGCGCCAAAGAGCGAAGCCAGAATCGTGGCGAAACCATCACCGAGCAGCGTGCGATGCAGGCCGGGATCGGCGATGTAGTTGCGCTCGCAGGTGGAGCCAATAGCGGATATATCGCCGATATGCTCGATCATGGTTGCAAAGGCCAGCGGCATGATGGTGATGATGGCCGTCGTGGCAAGGCCACTATCGAACTGCGGCCCAAAGAGTGCAAACACCGTGTTGTCCCACACGACAGGCAAGCCAAGCCAGGGAGCGGCTGCGACGCCGGAGAAATCGACCTCGCCCAGCGCAGCCGCAACGGCATAGCTCACCACGACGCCCAGTAAAATCGGCACGATCTTGACCATGCCGCGACCCCAAATATTGCAGATGACGATTACGGCGACGGCAACCACGGCAACGAGCCAGTTAGTCTGGCAGTTGGCAATAGCGGAACTCGCCAGGATCAGACCGATCGAAATGACAATGGGGCCAGTCACCACCGGCGGGAAGAAGCGCATGACGCGCTTGGCGCCAAACGCGCGGAAGAGCGCCGCAAGCACCGGGTAGAGCAAACCGGCGCAGGCAACGCCCAGGCAAGCGTAGGGCAAGAGCTCGGCCTCGCCGTTGGGCGCGATTGCGGCATAGCCGGCAATAAAGGCAAACGATGAGCCCAAAAATGCGGGGACCTTACCGCGTGACAGGAAGTGGAATAGCAGCGTGCCCAAGCCGGCAAACAAAAGCGTTGCCGATACCGAAAGGCCGGTGAGCACGGGCACCAGCACCGTGGCACCAAACATGGCAAACAGGTGCTGCAGACCAAGCAGGAACATGCGCGGGCGGCCGAGCGACGAAGCGTCGTAGATGGCATCGGTGACGGCGGGCGTCGAGGACTGGGACATGGATGTCCTTTCGAATGGAAGGGCGCTCGGGCATAGCGGATAACCTGCCCGAACGATACGGTCCGAACCATTGTACGCGATACGCCAAGTCTCGCACGCGCCGTCACTTGCAAACGGTACCGCTATTTCCAAACACGCTCGGCAATACGCTTGACCAGCGCGATCTTTGCCCACTGCTCGCCTTCGGTCAGCTTGTTGCCAATCTCGCAGCTGGCAAAGCCACACTGCGGAGACAGATACAGATTCTCAAGCGGCACGTACTTTGCTGCTTCATGAATACGCTCGACGGTCGCGTCCTCGTCCTCGAGCTCGGCTGCCTTGGTGGTCACCAGACCCAACACGACCTTCTTACCGGGCGCAACGTACTTGAGCGGCTCAAAACCACCGGCGCGCGGAGTGTCGAACTCCAGATAGAACGCGTCAACGTCCTCATGCGCAAACAGGTACGGGGCGATGGGATCATAGCCGCCCTCAAAGGCATAAGTAGAGTGGTAGTTGCCACGGCATACATGCGTATTGATCACCAAGTCGTCAGGCTTGCCCGCGATGGCAGCATTGTTGAGCGCCACGCCCAGCTCGCTCACCTTTTGCAGGTCAACCGGGCTCATGCCGGTCTTGGACACAAAGTCAGTATCGCAATAGATGCCCCAGGTGCAGTCATCAAATTGGATGTTGCGGCAACCCGCGGCATACAGATCGGCAATCACGGTGCGGTATGCTGCGGTGATGGCATCGGCGAGCTCTTCGTCGGTCTTGTAGACGGCACGCAGGCTCTCCTGCTGGCCATCGCAGCGGTCGAGCGTGACTTCGGAGAACGTCTGGATCGGCGCCGGAATGGTTTGCCGCGCAACCTGGCCCTCGCCCTCAAGCGCCTTGACAAACTTGAAGTGCTCGACGAACGGATGGTTCTCGCCGCTAATAGGTCCGGTCACCACGGCGGTGTCGGCGGTAGTCTCCTCATCGTGGAACATATAGCCCGTACGCGAGGTGCGGCGCTCGATGCCGTTGAGACCCCACATAAAATCGAGGTGCCAGTAGCTGCGGCGGAACTCGCCGTCGGTGATGACCTGCAGGCCGGCGGCCTTTTGCTTTGCCACCAAATCACGAATGGCCTCGTCCTCGACTGCCTTAAGTCCCTCGGCATCAAGCGCGCCTGCCGCATAGGCAGCGCGGGCGTCCTTTACGGCCTGCGGACGAAGAAAACTGCCGACGATATCGGCGCGAAACGGCGCTTTGAGCTGGGTGGAATTGCTCATAGGAATCTCCTTTTGCATGGAATACTTTGGCGAGCAAGAGTATGAGCGCACTCCTGGTTATCGTAAAATATGCGTTTATATATGTTTGCCATATAGTTTTCCTATAGCAATTTCGACAGCCCAAGACAGCAACATCAAACGCTACCGGTTAGATATGCCTCCGGATGGCCTCGACATAAGCCTGTCCATAGCGCGTGAGGGTCGTATTCTTGCGCGTGATAATGCCAATCTCCATGTATTCATCCACATCGAGCGGAATCGAGATAATACCGGGGCCATTAAGCTCGTGGCTAATCACGCCCGAACACACCGTGTAGCCGTTGAGACCCATGGCTAGGTTGAACAACGTCGCACGGTCGCGCACGCGGATATTCTTGCGGCGCTCAAACGTCGAGGTCAGTTCCTCGGAATAGTAAAACGAGTTGTAGCTGCCCTGTTCATAGGATAGGAACGGATAGTCTTCCAAGTCCTCGAGCGTCACGCTGGCGTGGTCCGCCAGTGGATGGTCGGCGCATACAAAGACGTGCGGCGTGGCGCAGAAGAGTCCTTCGAATACGAGCTCGTTGGCCGCCAGCATGCGCTCGATAACCTCGCGGTTATGTTCGGATAAGTACAGAATGCCCAGTTCACTCTTCATGTGCGCGACATCTTCGATGATCTCGTGAGTCTGTTCCTCGCGCAGGGTAAAGTCGTAGCGCGCGGCATCGAACTCACGGATCACGTCGACAAACGCATTAACGGCAAAGGAATAATGTTGACAGCTCACACTAAAGTGCGGCACTTGCTCGGATGCACCCTTGTACTTATCCTCGAGCAGATCGGCCTGATCGAGTACCTGGCGCGCGTAGCCCAAGAATGTCTCGCCTTCCTCGGACACAATGACGCCCTTGTTGGTGCGCTCAAAGATGTGCACACCCATCTCGTTTTCGAGATCGCGAATCGAGGCGGTAATCGAAGGCTGCGACACAAAGAGCCGGCGCGAGGCCTCGGTGATGCTGCCGCATTCGGCAACCTTAACAACATACCTGAGCTGCTGAAGCTTCATGACTTTCTCCCTAGACGTTCGTGACGCCAAGACCCGTCGCGTCCATCTGGCGCATAAACGACGGCATCTCCCCCGTCGCGGCGCAGGCGGCAATCTGATGCAGAGCCCCGGCAACCGCATCGTCTGCCGCAGCGCCGATATGCCAACGCGCGGCAGCCGTGACGGCCTCATTGGCATTGGCGACTGCAACGGAGTTGGGAACGGCATTAATCATGGGCAGATCGTTATCGGAATCGCCGAACACCGCCACCTCGTCGGGCGTTAGGCCCAAAGCACGCACCAGCTCCAGCGTGGCACAGCCCTTGTCCCAACCAGCCGGCAAGATATCGAAAAGGCGCACTCGGTTGTTGGGAAACACGAGCGAGAGTTCCGGCACCTCGGCGGCAACGCGCTCGCGTAGCTCCGCGAGCCCTTCACGCGAACGGGCACTCCAGATATTCGCCTTGAACACCGGCGCGTCACCGACAACGGGACGGCACGGGGCCTCTTCGCCTTTGAGCCACGCGTTGCCGCCCGACTCCATAGCGCGATGCACGCGCTCGGGGTCGCTCGTCATGCAATAGGCGTCATTATCCCAAAAGTCATCACCCAAGCTGTAGACCTTCAGATAGGTATCATCGGTCTCTTGCTCCAAGTAGTCAGCCAAGCGAATAAGGGCGGCGTTATCGGTCGCATGCGAGGCTACCACCTCGCCGTCGACAAACATGACCTGGCCGTTGCAGAACGCACCGGTCGAGAAGCACTCGGAACGATTACGAAACATCCAGCCCATCGCGGAAGGCTGACGGCCCGAAACCGGGCCAAAGTGCAGGCCCGCCGCCTGCATGGCATGAATGCCCTCGATGGCGTAGTCGCTGGCGCCGTCATGCCCGGCTGGAATCAACGTATCGTCCATATCGGTCAGCACAAGTTTAATCATAAGGCCCCCAGTCATTTTCACCGTATCCATTGTAGCGACCTGCCAATAAGGGACAGGTTTATTTTGGCAGGTTTTATCTGGGAAAATGCAACGCCCCAGTTGCCACCTGCCAAAATAAACCTGTCCCTTTTTGGCAGGTGCGCTAGTATAGGGAACAACAGATTCGATGCGGGAGTGCCGGCGGTGCAAACCACAAGGCTGAGAGGGCATGGGGCCCAATCCTTTGAACCTGTCAGTTAATGCTGGCGTAGGGAGCATGCCGCCTTTACAGGGGCGCTGTCTATGCACAGCGCCCCTTTTCTATGCCAAGGAGGCATGTGCAGTGATTGATTCGAAACAGCTTAAACAAAATGTGGTCAAGGCCGTGGAGGAGATTCGCGCCACCAACCCGATGGCCGGCTCCATCACCAACACGGTGACGATCGACTTTGTTGCCAACGCGCAGCTCGCCGTAGGCGGTTCGGCCGCCATGGTCTATCTGCCCGACGAGGGCGAGGCGCTCGTTGCCGGCGGCGGCGCCATCTATCTCAACATGGGCACGCTCTTCCCCATCTACGAGCAGACGATTCCCCGTGCGGCCAAAGCGGCACACGACGCCGGCAAACCCTGGGTGCTCGATCCGGTGGGCCTGGGCATCGGTAGCCTGCGCACCCAGCTGGTAAACGAGCTCAAGCAGTACAAGCCCGCCATCGTGCGCGGCAACGCCTCCGAGATCATCGCGCTCGCCGGCCTGTGGGGTCTTGAAGGCGAGGCGGCTGACCTGAGCCGCGTGCGCGGTGTCGATACCACCGATACGGTCGACGCCGCCCGCGGCGCTGCGGTGGCACTCGCCCGCTACACTCGCGGCGCCGTAGTGGTCTCGGGCGAAGTCGACTTGATTACCGACGGCACGACCGTGGCCAAGTCCCACGGCGGCAGCCCGCTCATGTCCAAGATTACCGGCTGTGGCTGCTCGCAGGGCGGCGTCCTGGCCGTGTACGCTTGCGCCGCCGATCCGTTTACGGCAGCCATCTGCGGTACCGCTGTCTACAACGTTGCCGGCACGCGTGCCGCCGCTGTCGCTGATGCCCCGGCAAGCTTTAAGGTCGCCTTTATCGACGAACTCTACCGCGCGACCGCTCAGGATATTGCGAATAACCACCTCGAGCTCGAGGAGGCATAAGCCATGTCCGAACCCGCAACCGCTGCCGACATGAACACGCTCGTCGCCGTAGCCATCGCCCCGTGCGGCACAGGCGACGAGCTGTCCGCCGAGGTCGCCGAGGTCGTGCGCGTCATTCGCGAGAGCGGCCTTCCCAACCGCACCACCTCGATGTTCACCGAGATCGAGGGCGACTGGGACGAGGTCATGCAGGTCGTACGCGATGCAACCTTTGTGTTGGCAAGCAAGGGCATCCGCACCGAAGTCGTGCTCAAAGCCGATATTCGACCCGGTTTTACCGACACCATGACCGGCAAACTCGAGCGCATGGAAGCGCAGATCAAAAAGCAGGAGGAAGCACGATGAGCATCCGCGACAACCTTGATATCTCGGCCTATCTGGTACTCGGCCCCGAAAACACGCTGGGACGTCCCGTGGGCGATGTGGTAGCGCAGGCGCTCGATGCCGGCTTTACCTGCATCCAGGTGCGCTCCAAGGTGGCAAGTGCCCGCCAGATCATCGCGCTGACGGGCGACGCCGCGCAGGCAATCGCTCGCGCCGGCAAGACCGGCAAGGTCGCCCTGCTTATCGACGACCGTCTGGACTGCGTACTCGCCGCACGCGAACAGGGTATCGCCGTCGACGGCGTGCATGTGGGCCAGAGCGATATTCCTGTCGAGGTCTGCCGCAAGCTTCTGGGCCCCGATGCCATCGTGGGCCTTTCGGCCCGTTGCGAGGAAATGCTCGAGTACGTCAAGACCGCCGACATGAGCCTAGTCGACTACCTGGGCATCGGCCCGCTCCACGAGACCGAGACCAAGCGCGACTGTGGACGCGCGGCAGATGGCTCCATCATCACCAAGAGCTTTGAGGACCTGGCCGCGCTCCATGCGGCAAGCCCCGTTCCCATCGTGGTCGGCGGCGGCGTCAAAAAAGCCGATCTGCCGCAGCTCAAGGCCACCGGCGTCGAGGGCTTCTTTGTGGTGAGCGCCGTCTGCAGCGCTGACGACCCCCACGCCGCAGCCAAGGAGCTTGTCGACACCTGGCAGCAGGCATAGGCATAGGCCGAGCAGCTGATTCGCAGCCTCATATCTTCAATAGCGCAAAGCGCATCCCAGTTTGGACCTCCATTCTGGGATGCGTTTTCCGCATGCGACTCCATTGGGAAACTGCATCCCATTCCAGACGCAAATTCTGGGACGCACTTTCCGCCGAGAGCTCTGCAGTTTGCCCTACTCTGCCAGATATGCTTCCAACGCCGACAAGGTCGCGGCCGCATCACGACGACCGACCTGGTAGATGCGCTCGAGCTCCTCCGGCTCGCGACACAGCGATGGCACCTTCACCGATTCGCTCGGACGCACCACGAAAACCTCGCCGCTGGCCTCGCGACGCGCCAGGTCGTCGAGTGCAGCGTTATATACCTCGTGCCGGCGTTCAAGCGCCGCGACAAACTCTGGATAGCGGCGAAACACGCGGCGCAGCATAGGCATCAAGCTATTGGGTTGTTTTACAAAGCCTGCCGGCTGCGTCAGCACCACGATGTTGCGGTCATACCCCTGTTCGAATAACCACGCACTGGGAATGGAATCGGCCACGCCGCCATCCAGATATCGATGTCCGTCAATCCGAACGGGTTTGGTCGCCACGGGAATCGCCGACGATGCCCGAATCCACTCGATATCGCGCTCATCGCCATACGGCAGGTCGTGATAGATGGCCTCACCCGTCTCGATATCGGTGCACACACACGTAAACCGCATAGGACAGGCACGATACGCCTCTAAGTCGACAGGATCGCGCTCAAGCGGCACCTCATGATAGGCAAAATCGGCATTGAACATGTCACCGGTTCGCAACCAGCTTGTCACGCTCGCATAGCGCTTGTCGGCGCAATAGGCCTTGTTATACCGAATGGCGCGACCGATCTGGCGTGACTTAAAATTGTACCCAAACGCCGCACCCGCCGAGACACCCACCATATGGTCACAAGTTAAGCCGTGCTCCATCCAGACATCGAGTACGCCCGCCGTATACATACCGCGGTAGCCGCCTCCCTCGAGCGCAAGCCCCACCGTGCGCGTCGTATCCGGCTGTGCCATGCGACCATCTCCGTTCCTGCGTTTAAAACCGGGACAAGTATACCCGTCAACATATAGCGTCTCAGTCGCATTTTTATCGGACATCTCATCATTGCGGTACCGTTTAGCGAATAATGGCCGCGCACAGCATGGGCACCCATATATAATTCTGCGCTGTTGTTTATACTATTCAGCAGTTATCAACTGCAAACATTAGCCGGTAAATTAACCCAACAACGCAGCGAGGCGGGGGCCTGGATACACGCAAAGCGCCGAACAACAACGCGTGTGCACAACGAGCTCGCCCGACGCAATTCGCCCGACCTCAGAAAGCCGCTTACGACATGGATACTGTCAGCAATTACACCGAGACGCTCGAAAAGACCGTCCGCGACCTTCTTGAACGTCAGGACGATCTGATCAGGACCGCCTTTACCGACCAGCTTACCGGACTTGGCAACCGCGGCGGCTTTGTCCGTTCCCTCGAGGAGCTCTGGGAGCAGGAACTGCCCGTCACCATGGCTTTTATCGACATCGATAACCTTAAGCACTGCAACGACGTCTTTGGGCATGACGAGGGCAACCGCTACATCTTGCAGGTAAGCCTCTATCTCAAGCTGTATATGAAGGTGGACGAGGCGGCGTTTCGACTGGGAGGCGATGAGTTCGCCATCCTCTCTACGATTGCAACCGAGGACGACCTCGCCGATCGTCTGGAACACTGCCGAACAATCTTGCTCAACAACAACGATTCCGGGATGCCCCACTCGTTTAGTTACGGAGTGTCCCACGCCGACCCCGCCCTGGGCGAAGCCCCCAATCGCATGACGCTCGATGCCGACCATCGCATGTACGACTACAAACTACGCCATGCCTTGCACCTCGATCGACGCAATATCACGCAAGTCCATACCGACGACTTCGAAATAAGCGACCGTGTTTTCGACGCCTTTTCGATGCTCAACGAAGGTCGTTATTTCTTTATCGAGAACTTGGACAAACATCGCACCCTTTGGTCACAAGGTGCCTTGCGCGATCTCGGACTTCCTTCAGAGCACATAGACAACTGTCGCGATTACTGGAAAAAGCGCGTCCATCCCGATGACCTTGAGGCTTTTACCGACGACTTCGACCAAGTCTATAACGGCTCCAAGCACCATCGAGTCATGCAGTATCGTGTACGCAACGCCACAGGCGACTACGTGCTCTGCCGTGCTCGCGGTTTTCGCATCGATGGGAGCGAAAACGAGCCCTCGCTCTATGTCGGCGAGCTCGTCAATCATTCCCTTGCCGAGACCGTCGACGCCGCCACGGGGCTTGGAACGCAGCGTATGCTGGTCAACGCTATCGATGCCTGTCGCCGTGACCGCTGCAAAACAGGACTCATCGCCGTGCGCGTTCGCGGCACGACGAAGCTCAACGAGCTCTATGGAGCCGAGGCGGTCGACAGCATGCTTGCCGAATACGCAAGCCGTATGCTGTCGATCACCCGCGGTAGGAGTCGCGTCTTCCGTTCACGAAGTGTCCAGTTCGTCGTGCTCAGCAACGCTTTGGACCACGGGGCATTTGAACTCCTGACCCATCGTCTAAAAGAGACCATTTTTGCCCCCGTTCAGATCGCGGGCGACACCATCACTCCCGTTTGCATTGTCGCCCCGGTCTTTTACGAGCGCCTGGACTACCAAACATCTGCTGTTTTGCGCGAACTCGACCGTCGCCTTCGCACGGCTGGCGGGCTTGTCCCCAACGACAGCCTCCCTATACCCGAGATCGAGCGCAAAAGCGCAATCGCCGAACGCATCGATATGCTCACCGGCCTCTGCCGACCCAGCGAGTTTATGCGCCGTGCCAATGCCTTCATCAAGGCAAAGCGCGACGGCGCTTGGTGTATCGCCACCGTCGACATGGGCCACATGCGCCTATTTAACGAATGGTATGGACAGGCCGAAGGCGACCGTATGCTTGCCGATGTGGGCACGGTGCTCAAGGATATCGAGAACGCCGACATGGGTGTCGCGGGATACTGGGGGCAAGACGACTTTTGTCTGCTCATACCCTTTGAGCGCGATTTCGTTCACCGAGTCTATGCGCGCGTGCGCGAGGCTGTAGCCAAGCACGACGACGGCGTAGGCTTTTGGCCGTCCATGGGCGTATGCCCCATCGACGCGAGCGAGGAAATCACCATTGATGCCCAGGCCAAGGCCATGTTTACCAATCGACGCGCCAAAAACGACTTTAAGGAGCGCATTGCCGTTTTCCGCCCCGAGGAATACGAGCATGAGGTTGCGTTCCACCACACGCTAACCGAGTTCCAGTATGCGCTCTCAAACGGCCGCATCACTTACTACCTGCAGCCCCAGGTCGATATGGAAACCGGCGAGATCATTGGCGCCGAGGCGCTCACACGCTGGATTGACAAGGATGGATCCCTCATTTCACCTGTCACCTTTATCCCCGCTCTCGAGGAAAGCGGCTTTGTGGTAACGCTCGACAAATATGTTTGGCAGGGCGTTGCCACATGGCTTCGCGAGCGTCTCGATCGCGGTCTTCGCGTGGTTCCGATCTCCCTCAACGTGTCGCGCGTGGACATTCTTGCCTGCGACGTTGCCGAACATATGGGGGCGCTCGCCGCCCAATACAACCTGCCGCCCGAGCTCATGCGTATCGAGATCACCGAGACCGCCTATACCGGAGAGTCCGAGGCCGTGGATAAGCTGACCGCGGATCTGCACACCCGCGGCTTCTCGACCTATATGGACGATTTTGGTACCGGCCAGTCCACGCTCGCGATGCTCAGAAACGTGAATGTTGACGTCATCAAGCTCGACCGCACCTTTGTGCCCACCGACCGCGATCAAGGCCGCAGCGCGCGGATCGTGTCATCGATGCTCGAGATGGCGCAGTCGCTCCATCTGCCCGTTGTAATCGAAGGCATCGAGACAAATGAGCAGGCGAACATGCTACGCCACATGGGCGCCCGCTACGCTCAGGGTTTCCTCTACTACCGACCCATGCAGGCAAAGGATTTTGAGGCATTGCTCGATGGCAGCAATAACAACTGATACGCTCGCGCGCAAAACGCCACCGTCGAAGGAAGCATTTGTCCCCATTGGCTAACTCATATACCCAATCCAAGCCGAATTGGGGATATGATACAAACCGTTGTCCTGCCCAAGGAGGTTATCCATCATGAACGAGTCGTACCGCATGGGCGAGCAATCGATTATTGCCTATCTTCAGCGACTTGCGAATGGCATCTCGACCGCCGAACTCGATGTTGCCGCGCTGCCCGCTGGGCTACGCGCCGTTGGTGAGCAACTGCAAAAGACGTATGCCATCCTGCAACAAGAGCGCCAGCTGCTTGAGCGCAACGCCTATATCGATCCGCTCACCAACTTGGGCAACCGCAGCGGACTCGACCGTCACGTCGAGCAGCTCTGGCGCAAAGGCGACCCCTTCACCTGCGCCTATATTGACATCGACCATCTCAAGCATTGCAACGATATGTTTGGCCACGCCGAAGGCAATCGCTATATTCTGAGTATCTGCCGCACACTCTCCGAAACCATGGAGCACGATGAGATGCTGTTCCGTATCGGTGGAGACGAGTTTGTGCTTATCTCGCTCTCCGCAAACGAGACTGAACTCGAGCAGCGCTTGGAGCAGGTACGTGCCGGGCTGATCGAGGCGAGCTCAGGTGGCAAGGCGCACATGATCGCCAGCTTTAGCTTTGGCTGCTCGCGCGTCGATCCGCTTGCCGGCGACACGCGTCGCCAGATGACGATGGATGCCGATCGCAAGATGTATCGCTATAAGCTTATGCATCGTGTGCAGCAACCGAAAGACAATGATGCGCCGCAACGCCCAATCGTCGATCAGCTTCCCTGCAACGACCGGGTGTTCCAAGCGATCTCCATGAGCTCCGAGACGCGCTATCCGTTCATCCTTAACCTCGATACGGGAGAATCGCAATGGTCGGTTAACGCCATGCGCGATTTTGACCTGCCCTCCCAGCACCCTTTTAACTCACTCGACATGTGGCTCGCCCGCGTTCATCCCGAGGACCGCGACAACGTGCGCGCCGAGCTCGACATGGTGATAAACGGTACGTGGCACTTCCATTACATGCAGTATCGCGTAATGGATGCCACCGGAAAATACGCGCTTTGCGACTGCACGGGCTACCGCTTGGACGGCACCGATACCGAGCCCAGCATGTATGTGGGCATTATCATCAACCGAAGCTTGGCAGATACGACAGATTCCGTGACTGGCCTGGGCGATATTCACGCCCTGGTCAACGCCATTGGTGAAATGCGTCGCGTGGCGCGCGAGGCAGGCTTTATTGCCATTAAAATCAACGATATCGCTCAGGTCAATGCCCGCTTTGGCTTTGATGCGGGCGACCGTGTTTTGGCAGAAAGTGCCGCCTGCCTTATGGAATGCTCGCGCGGCAAGGGTCGTCTGTTCCGCTCGACGGGACCAATGTTCGTGGCGCTTTTCGACGACTTTGATCCCGAAGAGACCGACGCAATCGCAGACGAAATCGAGCGATTCTTGGGGTCGCCCGTGCTCTTTGGCTCATTTGAATATCAGCCGCCCATTCGTGTGGCGACACTTCATCTAGACGCTGTCGACCGACAGCCCGTTTCCATTTTGAACGAGCTCAAAGCGCTGCTTGAAGAGGCGCCGCAAGTACCGGGCACCAAGCTGGACTAGCGTCGTGGGGAGCGATGTGAAACACAAGCCGTTTCACATCGCTCCCCACGCCATCTGCCCCTCTCGTGCGATAATCCTCCGCAGAAGTCACCGACAGCAGAGGGAGTTTGTGATGAAGGTTCTTTTGGTCAATGGCAGTCCCAAGGCAAACGGCAACACCGCCCGCGCACTCGCCGAAGTCGCCGAGCAGCTCAATGCCGAAGGCATTGATACCGAGGTGTTTCAGCTGGGCGCCAAGCCCATTCGCGATTGTATCGGTTGCGGCCAGTGCGGCAAGCTTGGCGGTCGCTGCACCTTTGACGACGACGTGGTGAACGAGCTCATCGCTGCCGCTGAGCAGGCAGACGGCTTTGTCTTTGGCTCACCCGTCTACTATGCGCACCCCAGCGGACGCATCCTTTCGGCCCTCGATCGCGCCTTCTATGCGGGCGGGCACGCCTTTGCGCACAAACCCGGCGCCGCGGTCGCTGTCGCCCGTCGCGGTGGCACGTCGACCACCTTCGATGTGCTCAACAAGTACTTCACCATCAACCAGATGCCCGTGGTCGCCTCCACGTACTGGAACAACGTCTTTGGTCGCGTACCCGGCGACGCCGATGGGGATGCCGAGGGCCTTGCCACCATGCGCAACATCGGCAAGAACATGGCCTGGCTCCTGCAATGTATCGAAGCAGGACAGGCCGCCGGCATCAGCGCGCCCGAAGCCGATCGCGAGCGCACCAACTTCATTCGATAAGTCCAGCGGTGGTCACCTCGATGTTCTATCAATGTCAGCGAAAAGCCAGCTGATGAGGCAAGGTGCCTTGAAAGAGGAGGGCGCTGGGCTGTTGCCCGCGCCCGACGATTGAAAGGCAGATTGCCCATCAGATGGCTTTGCAGCGTCGAGGTGACCGCCGTTCGTTAGAACGGCGGAACATGCTATGAACGTGCAAATCTTCGGCACCAAAAAGTCCTTCGATACCAAGAAGGCCCAGCGCTATTTTAAGGAGCGCCGCATTAAGGTGCAGTTTATTGACCTTAAGGAAAAGGAGATGAGCAAAGGCGAGCTCACGAGCGTGATGCAGGCGGTCGGCGGCATCGACAAGCTGCTCAACCCCAAAGCCAAGGACGAGGAGACACTCGCACTTATCCAGCACCTCACTCCCAGCCAGCGCTTTGATAAGCTGCTCGAGAATCAGCAGGTACTGGCCGAGCCCATCGTGCGCAACGGCAAAAAGGCCACCGTCGGTTATTGCCCCGATGTATGGGGAGCCTGGGAGTAGCCTGTGTTATTTGCCGGCGCGTGGGTATAAGAGCAGGCGTTTGGCATATGATTTTACTGTAAGCCATGTCTAACAAAGGAGGGCACATGCCCAACAAACCCGTGAAGATCATCATGCTTACCGGATACCTCGGTGCCGGCAAGACCACGCTGCTCAACCATATCCTCGCCAACGACGGCGGTATCCGCGCCGCCGTGATCGTCAACGATATCGGCGAGATCAACGTCGACGCCAGCCTTATCGCCGACGGTGGCCTTTCCGAGACCGACGACCTCATCCCGCTCACCAACGGCTGCATCTGCTGCACGCTTTCGGACGACCTGGCCAACCAGCTGCAGGGCATTGCCGATTCGGGCAATTTCGACTACATCATCATCGAGGCCTCCGGTATTTGCGAGCCTATCCCCATCGCCTACACCATCTCGAGCTTCTGCGACGAGGCCAAAGTGGGCGGCGAACCCAAGCTCGCGCTCGACAACATCGTTGCCGTGGTCGACTGCGCCCGCATGTACGACGAGTTCAACGGCGGTCGCGACCTGCTGGCCGAGGATATCGACGAGGACGACATCGAGAGCCTGCTCATCCAGCAGATCGAGTTTTGCTCCACGCTGATCCTCAACAAGACCGATACCGTGAGCCCTGAGCAGATCGCCGAGCTCAAGGCCATCGTGCGCAGTCTGCAGAAGGACGCCGCGATTGTCGAGGCTCAAAACGGCGAGGTCCCCATGGAGGAGCTGCTCGATACCGATCGCTTCGACTTTATGCGCGCCTACAACTCCGCCGCCTGGATCGAGGCCATGGAGCATCCCGAGGAGCACGACGACCCCGAGGTGCTCGAGTACGACATCGAGACCTTTGTGTACTCGCGCCGTAAGCCGTTTGACCTGCAGAAGTTCACCGATTTTGTTGAGCAGGAGTGGCCCGACGAGGTCATTCGCGTCAAGGGTCCGCTGTGGCAGACCGGCGATCCGGACATGTGCTACATGTTCGAGCAGGCCGGCCGCCAGATGCGCCTGATGGAGAACGGCTTGTTCGTTGACTCGGCGCCCGAGGGCGAGAAGCAGAAGATCATCGACGAGAACCCCGAGATCATGCAGATTTGGGACGACGAGACGGGCGACCGCATGACGAGCCTGTGCATCATCGGCCGTCACATGGACAAGGATGCGCTCATCGCCGCCCTTGATGCCTGCCTGACCGACTGGCACCGCGCTTAGGTTATCCAAGTGGGCGTTTTCCGCCCACGTAACCATCAAACCACCACGAAGGTACCCTTCGTGGTGGTTTTTCGTTCTATGCCAAGGAGATTCATGTTCAATATCGTGCTGTATGCTCCCGAGATTCCGGCCAATACGGGTAATATCGGCCGTACCTGCGTGGTCACCGGCGCCCGCCTGCATCTGGTGGAGCCACTGGGCTTTTCGCTCGACGACAAAACGGTGCGTCGCGCCGGCCTGGGCTACTGGCAAAACTTGGACGTGACGACCTATGCCAGCTGGGAGGATTTCCTTGCGCGCAATGACCTCTCCCCCGCCGACGACCGCTTGCATCTGCTGACCAAAAAGGCACGCCGAACCTATGCGCAAAGCACTTACCGTGACGGCGACTATTTGGTCTTTGGCAGCGAAAGCTCGGGGATTCCCGAAGGGCTGCTCGCCGCAGCGCCCGAGCGCTGCGAGCGCATCCCCATGCTGCGCGATTGTGACTCACTCGACAACGCCGAGGCCTGGGAAGCCCACGAGGAATCGCTCGGACATACCGAGAACGGCCATGAGGCCATCCTTCGGCAGGATATCTGCGGCAACTTCGTCAATCCGGACGGCTACCGCATCAGCGCACTCAACCTCTCCAACAGCGCCGCCATCGTCCTCTACGAAGCCCTGCGCCAAACAGGCTTTGCCGGCATGTAAAAACCTGCCATTAGGGGACGGGGCAGAAATGGTAGACTTTCAAACTCTCTAGTCCTTGACAAAATGGTTTTGACATCAAATGCGGCAAAGGGACAGTCCCTTTGCCGCATTTGGCTGCTAGCAATTCACGTCAGAATTCAACTTCAAATACAAATGACTGCCGAAGTTCTCGCTTAGCTTGGCTTGTCAGGCTCGAATTCGCCCTTATGTTCAGCTTGCTGCATGCCTCATCGATAGCCATAGCAAGCGATACGGACATGGTCATGGTCGTCTCGCTTTTCAATTCAACCCGATAGCTCTTCGCCTTGTTTTTATCCTCTCCACCGCATCTCGTTTCGATTAACAAGAGAATGTCAGAGTCATGGGCATACCAATGGAGTTCAGGGCGCTGTGGAACCATGTCTCCCTCAAATTCCTGTGTAAACAGGATTTTCTTCTCATTTCTCGTTAAATCGCTCAAAGAGCCGTTGATTCGAGCCGAGCCCTTCTTTCCCGCTTTGGCATTTCCCTTAACCTGGTGGCCTCTCCGAGTTTCCTCGTACTCCGTCACCTCCAACTTGCAGCGCTTCGCGCCAAGCATGAACGCAATCCGTCTCAACTCGGCCATCTTGTCTTGTTGCATGGTTGCGAAATAAGAGTCAAGATCAACAAAGCGAGACCGATCAAAAGCATCTATGTAATATGTGGAATAAAGAGATGGTTTAGGGTAGAAAGACAATTCGCTATCCCCGATTGCCTCGCGGTACAGATTGAAAATCTGCGTACCCTTAACGGTATCCAGCCAACCAATGGCATCCCTACAGGCGTCGATGCCACGACGCTCATTTCCGTCAACAATTCGAATCATATTCGGCAAATAAAATGAAGGACTCTGATAGGTCTCCTTGGTTACCGGCCTGTATCTATTAAGCTGCTGCTGGTATGCCCAATCGTTGATGGCGTCACCGATATCCGCAGCAGCACCTGCCGCACCATCGGCCGCATCAGCAATAGCCGCCAAGGCGTCATCGACCATCGGAGTTGCAGCACACATTACACCATCGGCAACTTTCTGTACGGTTGCAACCGCGCCCGCCATCGCGCTTCCGGCGCCATCAACCAACCCGGCAGCGGCCTTACGGATATCAAAGCTCTGCTTATGTCGCGACAGCTCCTCCCTTTCGACAACAGCTAGATCGTCTTTATCCTCCATAGTGACCTCCTATTTCCGATAGTCGAAATCAACCGTATATTCATCGCCAAATGCCGAGTTGAACATCGCACGGATATTTGCTTCGGCGTTCACTCGAGCCTCTTCGAGCAGCTTGCCATCCTTGATGGCCTCGCTTTCACTCCGCTCCTTGCACTGCGCTTCAAACGCCGTGACATCTTTGACCTCAATGGGGTTGAGGATGTTGTTGCGTTCCTCGAGAGCACCCGACTTATTCATATCCGGCGTGTTCGAGATTACATAAGGCTCATCCATCGTAATGGTCAGCTTTTTCTTGTTTGTATGTATCTCTGCCGTCTCGAGATTCACACCCGCCTTAATGGTTCCCACATAGCGGTACCAAAAGCTGTTTTCCGTAAACGGGATATCAAACCAATCGAAGAACCTCTTGGTATCCGTCACCTTATCGACAATCGCATAGTTCTGCGATGCAGAAACCATCTCGTTCTGGGAAGCGATGCGTTCAAACACGACCGACGGGGAAAGCGTATTGGGGGTCGTTTCTTTCGCGCCCGCAGCTTTGCCGTTACTAAAGATGGTAATGAAAAGTACAGCCACAATCACTCCGCCAAGCGCCAGGCCCGCAAAGAATACCTTGGGCTTTGTCAGGATTCTCCCGAGTTTCGCTTTCAGCGCCCCCATGCCTTCCTCCATCTCATCCATCCCCTATTCCTTTCAAAATCCCTGTTATTTAAGAAACTGCCGTGGGTTATACCTCATGCCTTAATTGTCGTTTTCAGCATGTCTTTAGACGAGGGCAGTTGTTTGCAATCCGAAATAATACACATTCGTTCGCAGCACTTGTTGCTCAATATTTGGCATAAAACGGGCAGGTCAACCATTCATTGCCGATTAACCCGCCCCTTCCGTGCAGAACTTATTTATTTACATCGTAGCTGGAAACAGATGCGACAACGCGCGCAGCGTCAACATCGGACATTGCCTCGAACTTGACTTTCTCACCCGGCGCCCACGAAGAAGTGTCCGCATAGGTCTCCTCCGCTTTGATGTCATCTGCATCATAGAGAGCAAGTGTCAGGCTGACGTTAGAGAACGATATACCAGAGGTGTTCTCAACTACCGCCGTATACGTATACAGACCGTAACCGTCATCCGATTTTTCGAAATTTGCTCCCTGAATCAAACTGTTGATGGCATCCTCATAGCAGGTCTTCTCTGTTACGGACTTTCCATTCTTAATTAAGTCGTTGAAATCATCCTTATATTTTTCCCCTACTTCCAGCCCGTAATTATCAACAAGCTTCTTGAGTTGCGCAGACCGCTTATCGTAGACTTTATTCCACTCTTCGTAATAATCCGCAGACGATTGCGAGTAGTCCTCGGTCACCTTAAGCTGGTCATCAAGCAGATTCAGATATGTGATTACGTCCTGTTGCATCTTGGAATCCTTAAACCTAGCGTTCTTGAGTTCCTTGTCGTTCTTGATTTCGGCCTCAATAGCTTCCTGGATGTTCTCGGTTGAATGAGGATCATCATCGTTTGCATTAGATTCAATGACGTCGAACCTTCTCTCGAACCCGGCGGCGATAACATTCATCGCCTTATCGTCGACATATTTCGACTTTGCAGCGTTTGCATCATTCTGTGAACAGGCCGAAATGAACCCCAGAGAACAGGTGAGCAGAACAAGCAAACCCATCATGGGCATCTTTTTAGTAATATTTCGTTTCATGACTATTTCCCTTCGATTGACGTTACAGCTCATAACCCCTCGTCAAAAAGCAGACGAATTGGCAACACGGTGGCACTATTTGGTTCCAGGGCGTGAACTGGATAAACATCGAGGGAAGGAGTGGCTCTGTGCAATAAACTCCCCTCTTCAAAATGTCTAGTTAAAGAGGACGGACAGACGGCGAACGGTCATATCAGTTCGTGTCCGCCCGTCTCCAACGATCGAACGTCGATACGCTGACGTTCAGGGGCGTTGCGGCCTCTCGCCTCGTAACTTCATCCCCTTCGAATGATTTGATGACATCGTTATAGCCATCCGGGCGTTCGAGCGCCGGCCTCCCAAATCTCACGCCACGCAGGCGCGCCGACGCGATACCCTCCGCCTGGCGCTGCTTTATGTTCTCGCGCTCCAGCTGCGCCACGTAGCTCAAGATCTGAAGGACCAGATCCGCCATGAACGTTCCCGTGATGCCATCGGGTTGCTCGCGCGTATCGAGTAACGGCATATCAAGCACCACGATGGCAGCACGCCTATCCACCGTGATGCGTCGCCATTCATCGAGGACTTCACGATAATCGCGACCTAAACGGTCGATACTTTTGATCACGAGAACGTCACCCTCGCGCAACCTGCGAAGAAGACGCTGGTACTGGGGACGTCTAAAGTTCTTACCGCTTGCCTTGTCAGCGTAAATCTGACCCTGTTGAACGGGAAACCTTCCCAGTGCGCCTAACTGGCGGTCCAAGTTCTGGTCCGCGGAAGAGACACGCACATACCCAAAGATTCGATTGTCCATAATTGCCCCTATCGGCCGCCTCTTGGCAGCATCGGCTCAAGCGAGAACCCACTCACTATAGGGCGTGCAAATTTCGCGAATGGGCTGAGGTCATTTTGGCCCTCGGACACAAGCTGTTCAAGTGCTACGTCGACAACATGCTAGCTTTTAACGGTAATTAACTGCTTTTAACTAGAATTGGCTAGAAAAGAAAAGCGTGATGCTGACAGGCTTTGCCGGCATGTGACAAAGGGACTGTCCCTTTGTCACATTCGGTTATAGGTAGCGGCCGGTAATGCTCTTGGAGCAAGCAACGATATCCGCCGGAGTGCCGGCGCAGACGACTTGCCCGCCCGCATCGCCACCGCCCGGCCCCATGTCGATCACATAATCGGCATTGCGGATAAGGTCGAGATCGTGCTCGATCACGATAACCGTGGCGCCCTTGGCGACGAGGCCGTCAAACACGTTCAGCAGCACCTGAACGTCGAGCGGATGCAGGCCGATCGTGGGCTCGTCGAATACGAATACGGCATCGTCCTGCACGCGGCCCATCTCGCTCGCAAGCTTTAAACGCTGCGCCTCGCCGCCCGAAAGCGCCGGCGTGGGCTCACCGAGTGTAAGATAGCCCAAGCCCAGGTCGTGCAAGGTCAGCAAGCGCGCCTGAACCTTCTTGAGCCCCACCGTGGCGTCGAGAGCCTCGTCCACGCTCATGTCCATGAGCTGCGGCAACGTAAGCTTGCTCCCGTCCTTGCCCTCGCGATGGATATGCGAGGCGGCTTCGGCGTAGCGCGAGCCTCGACATGCTGGGCAGATGATCTCGACGTCGGGCAAAAATTGCACGTCGAGCGATATCGAGCCCGTGCCATCGCATGTAGGGCAGCGCAAGGCGCCAGTGTTGTAGCTAAAGGCACCCGCCTTGTAGCCGGCTGCCTTGGCCTCGGGCGTACGGGCGAAAGCGCGACGCAGCTCATCATGGATGTCGGCATAGGTCGCTACCGTCGAGCGCACGTTGGCGCCGATAGGTGTAGCGTCAATCAGGTTTGCGCGTGCGATACCCTCGGCGTCGACCCAGCGCACATGGCTTGGCACGCGCTCGCCAGCTGCCTGGGCCTTAAGCGCCGGGATGAGTGTCTCGAGCACCAACGTCGTCTTACCCGAACCCGAAACGCCCGTCACCGCAACGAGACGACCGCGCGGTATATCGACTTCGAGCGGTTTGACGGTATGGATGGCATCGGTTGCCATGCGGATGTGGCCCTGGTCGAACATTTCGTCGTCAGTCACCTGCGGACGCATACGCTTGGGGTCTGCGCTCAAAAACGGGGCGATGCGGCTGCCCTTCGATTGTTCGACCTCGTCCACCGTGCCAGCGGCAATCACATTGCCGCCGCCAGCTCCGGCAACGGGGCCCATCTCGACCAGATAGTCGGCTTCCGCCAGCACACGTGTATCGTGGTCGACAACAACCACGGTGTTGCCGTCATCCACCAGATCGCGCATCACGCCCACCAAGCCGTCGACATTGGCAGGATGCAAGCCAATCGAAGGCTCGTCCAACACATAGAGCACGCCCGTCGATCGGTTGCGCACCACGCGGGCGAGCTGCACGCGCTGACGCTCGCCCGTGGAGAGCGTGGCACCAGCGCGATCGAGCGAAAGGTAGTCGAGACCCAGATCGACCAGGCGACGGGCCGCGCTCAAAAACGAATCGCAGATATCCGCCGCCATGGGCCGCATCTCGGCCGGCAAGGATGCGGGCACCCCGCGCACCCACTCAACCGCATCACCAAGCGTCATGGCCGCGGCCTGCGCCAGATTGATACCGCGCACCTGGGGCTGGCGCGCAGCCTCGGAGAGACGCGTGCCGCCACAGTCACGACATGGCCCCTCGCGCAAAAAGCGCGCCACACGTTTTAAGCCCTTATCGTCCTTAACCTTGGCGAGCGCGTTCTCGACGGTATAGACGGCATTGTAATAGGTAAAGTCGAGCGGCGTGGCGCCCTCGCCGTTTTTGGGAACGTAGAGAATGTGCTTCTTAACCGCCGGACCGTGAAACACAATGTCGCGCTCTTGAGGCGTGAGCTGGTTAAACGGCACGTCGGTACGCACACCCATCTCGCCTGCCACTTGCTTCATCAGATCCCACATGAGCGTGCCCCAAGGAAGCACCGCGCCTTCGTTGATAGTCTTGGACTCGTCGGGCACCAGGCTCGCCTCGTCCACCTCGCGCATGACACCGGTGCCGCCGCAGGTGGGACACGCGCCGCCGCTGTTAAAGGCAAGGTCCTCGGCACCCGGCGCGCAGAACTCACGGCCGCACACGGGGCACGTGAGCGACAGACCCGCGGCCACGTTAAGGCTCGGCTCCACGCGCGCCCCGCAGTGCGGGCACACGTGATGGGCGCAACGGCTAAAGAGCAGACGCAGGCTATTGTTGAGCTCGGTCATGGTACCAAAGGTCGAGCGCACACCCGGCACGCTGGGGCGCTGATGCAATGCGAGCGCCGCCGGTACGTGCAGCACCTCGTCCACTTGGGCATGTTCGGCCTGCGTCAGACGGCGGCGGGTATAGGTGCTAAGCGCCTCCAGGTAGCGACGCGAGCCCTCGGCGTAAAGAACGCCCAGTGCCAGCGAACTCTTGCCCGAACCCGATACGCCAGCAATACCCACGAGCTTTCCCAGCGGAATATCGATATCGATGTCCTTGAGGTTGTGCACACGCGCGCCACGTACCTCTATAGCCTGCGGGCTCATCTTCTGTTCCGTCACCTTTATCACCCTACTCATGCCATAAAACGCGGTCGCGGATGCACTCGCCCAGCATGGGCACGGTAAACCGGACGAGACCGTATCCGGCAGCCTCGATGACGCGCTCGCGAATCAGGCTTGCGCGATATTTGCTCGCTCAGCTTTGGGTGGGTCGCAGCGCTCAATGATGGCCGCCATGCGCGTCGGCTTGCCCCCATCAGCCGCCATGACCTCGGTAAAGAGGCGCTGCGGACTGCGCAACCCGTAATACAAGGGAGCGTCCACTGCTTCATAGAACTCGGAGATGGCATCCGCGTAGCCAGCCTCGACATCGCACACTTCAATGACCCGCGAGTCACGCCGGACAGCAGACCTCCACATGTAATATCCCACCAGCTGAACCATATAGGGATGCCCCATGCTCTTGTGCGCCGCAAGGTCCGCCGTCTCCGCATCAACGAAAAGACCAGTGCCTTTGACCGTCTGGATATATGAATCGCGCACTTTGGGCAAAGAAATCGCACCCAGCGTACGCTGCTGGGCGCGGCGCAAAAACGTTACGATCGGCTCTTCGAGCAAGTCATCAACCATGCTGGGCAAGCCGGCAAAAACCAGCGCAAGACCGTGCTGGTCTCTATCGGGCAAGCCCGTAGCATCCTGGTCTCCGAGCACCTGCTGATAGAGAACGGCCAGCGCCGCCAGCTCCTCGATAGATGCCGATTGGGCCTCGTCAATCGCAAACAGTAAGCCCTTTCCCGGCCCGAGTTTCTCGAGGCGTTCGTTGACTAACCCGCGCAACGTCTCGCCTTTTGCCCGCGCCGCCTCGACCGACATCCGGCCAAGTGACGGCCCGAACTCCATTGACGTCGCAACCGACATATTCGAGCGAAGCGCATCGGCCAGGCGGTCGCATAGGCCAAGCGAGGCGGAATCAGAGACAACCGCCCATCCGCGCTCGCTAGCTAAACGCTGCAGCTCCCGCAAGAGAACCGTTTTGCCATAGCCGCGGTTTCCCGTAATGAGCATGAGCCTGCCCGGAGCTCCGGCGCCGTTATCGAGCCCTTCCTCGAAATCTTCGATGACCGACTCGCGGCCGATGAGTATCGGAGGCCGCTTACCAGCCGTGGGCTTAAAGGGATTTGGATTCATGTCGGCCTCCTCGGATTGGCAAACCCTGGTAACAGTTATACCAACTTATACCGAGTTATACCAACAGGATGCGACAAAGAGACTGACCCTCCATCACCTATGGCCGAAAAACTCGACGTCCGCCGCTCGCCAGGGGCGGAAGGTGGCGGGATCGACCTTTACGTGCGCCGCGGCGGGCACGTCGTACCATTTGACCGTGTAGCCGGCGCCGTGAGAGCAAAAGACCGAGTCGGGCGTGTTGGGTAGATCGGCCTCGGGCTCATAGGCGACAGTCTCGATGACGCGCTCGGCATCATGGCATGCCGCATAACCGGCAAACTCCAGGTACAGATGCCCGCGACCGCTCGTGTAGGCGGCCACCTCCAGCGCATAATCCTGGACCTCGGATGCCGGCACGCGACCCACAAGCTTTGCCCGTTCGTCCGCCATTGTCGGCGGCTCGTACTCGGCACCCATGCGCGTGGCGTCGACAACGCCCTGCCCACACACTCCCCCGGCACCTCGAGCTCAAAGCGATACCACGGCTCCAACAGCACCGCCGCGCCGGCCTCACGCGCCTGCATGAGCCCCTGGCGAATCGCGCGGTACGTGGCCTGGCGAAAGTCGCCGCCCTCGGTGTGTTTGGCATGCGCACGGCCACCTGTGAGCGTAATGCGCACATCGGTGATGGGCGAGCCGGTCAGCACGCCCAGGTGATCTCGCTCCATGGCGTTTGTAAGCGCCAGGCGTTGCCAGTTAAGATCGAGCTCGTCGGTCGAAGTCACGGTGCCAAACTGCACGCCCGAACCCGCTGGCAACGGCTCCAGGCTCAGATGCACCTCGGCATAGTGGCGCAGTGGCTCAAAGTGGCCCACGCCCTCGACCGGCTGCGAAATAGTCTCCTTATAGAGAATGCCGCCGGGCTCAAACGAAATCGAAAGGCCAAAGCGATCGACCAACACCCGCTGCACGACCTCGAGTTGCACGGCGCCCATCAGCTGCAGGTGAATCTGCTCCAGATGAGTATTCCAGCTTACGCCGAGCATGGGGTCTTCGTCCGCCAACTCAGTCAGCGCTTTAAACACCGCATGGACATCGTGTTCGCCCGGAAGCACCGTATAGGTGAGGACCGGAGCGATGACGGGCGCATCACACACGGGCTCCGCACCCAAGGCGTCCCCTGGGCGAACGTGCGCAAGACCCGTCACGGCACAAATACCGCCAGCAGCAACTTCTTGGGCAAGCTCATACTTTTCACCGTTATAGATGCGCACCTGATCGACCTTCTGCTCCCATACCTCGGCACCGGAACGTCCGCTGATCATCTGTTTTGCACACAGCGTGCCGCCGGTCACTTTAACCCATGCCAAGCGCTCGCCGCGATCCCCGCGGCTGACACGATAGACGCGCGCGGCAAACTCCGGAAGCCATATCTGTTCGCGCATCAGCACGCATATACCATCCAGCAGCTCGCTCACGCCCTGGTCCTTGAGCGCCGAGCCGACAAAGCAGGGAAAGAGCTTGCGCTCGGCAACCATGCGCGACAGCGTTGCGACGGAAAGCTCACCTGCCTCAAGAAACTCCTCGAGCGCCGCCTCGTCCAACGCTGCAGCGTCCTCCTGAACGGCGCCGCCCTCCAGCAGTTCGTTGGCATCCAGGCAGCCTTCGGAAAGACGCCGCCCAAGTTGTGCCAGCAAAACATCGCGGCCGGGATTCTCCAAATCGATTTTGTTGATATAGATGAACGTCGGAATGTCATAGCGTGCAAGCAGGCGCCACAGGGTTTCGGTGTGCCCCTGCACGCCGTCGTTGGCGCCCACAACTAAAATCGCGTAATCGAGTGCGCGCAGCGTGCGCTCCGCCTCGGCAGAAAAATCGACATGCCCCGGTGCATCCACGAGCATGACGCGGGTATCACCGTGGTCGAGCACGGCCTGCGACGAGAAAATCGTAATGCCGCGCTCGCGCTCGATCGCGTTAGTGTCCAGATGCGAATCGCCATCGTCCACGCGGCCGCGCTTACGAATGCGACCCGCATTGAACAGCATGGCCTCGGCCAGCGTGGTCTTGCCAGCATCGACATGCGCCAAGATTCCAACGACCGCTTGCTTCGACATGGCTCTCCTCTTATTGCAAGCCCGTCGCACACGGAAACGGGCGCTCTCGTTCCACACTGGATGATACAATTTACGGGCCGGCGGGCGAAGCGGGCCCTATCCCCCGACTGAGCTCATCGCCCCGCGTTGCCGTGCGGCGATTTTCGTAGGTTCGCGCCTTGCGAAAGCCGGCACCTCCCCTTTTAATATGAGAAAGCCATTGTCAATAGGCGTGTTTGTTCGAGCCCGGTTTTAAACCGGGCTTTTTCGTTTCCCGTCGGGAGGGCCCGCGCACGCTGCACGTTTAGTCGAC